>DASPUW010000407.1:0-15234 GCA_035622675.1 Burkholderiales bacterium
CCAGGGGTGGTCATCTCCATTTTTTTGGCCCTTGCCGCGCGATCGAAGTCCGTTGAGACAAAATCCCCTGGGCGAAACCGAACGGGGAACCAACGAAGATACCTGCGGACGCTGCCGCGGTCAAGGAATTGCGTGGATAAAGAGAAGCTTGGCGCCCAGCCGCGGTTACTGATGGGCCCGGATCCAGGTCTTCCAGATCTGAAAAAGCCCCGGGTCGCGCGCGGCGACGACCGATCGGCGCCACAGGTCGTCCGCCCAGAAGTCGTCATGGGTGAGCGTGCACATGCACCCGCCCGCCTCCTCCAGGATCAGAGCCCCGGCGGCGTAATCCCACAGCTTCTGACCGCCGTGGAGATACAGGTCCAGACGCCCCGCTGCGAGGTAGCACCACTCGAGCGTCCCGGCACCGTAGTTGCGCTGCGAGGAGTAGGGCGGCGCCGCCGCGAGCTCCGCGGCAAGCCGCTTTCCCAGGCGCTTGAAATCGACGTTGGCCATCGCGTTCCGGATGTGCGGCACGTGCGATTTGATCGGCAGCGGCTCGCTCCCCAGCCACGCGCCGCCACCTCGGCGCGCGTGGAATATCTCGTCGGCAATCGGGTCGTACACCACGCCCAGCACGCTGCGCCCATGCCGGATCAGCGCCACGGAGACGGCGAAGTAGGGCAGGCCGTTGACGAAATTGGACGTGCCGTCGATCGGATCGACGCACCATAGCCCGGCTTCGCCGCCCATCCACAGCTCGACCTGCCGCTCCTGGCTCATCTCCTCGCCCACCACCGGGCCAGGATAGATCGATTGCAATGCGCTCGTAAGCGCTTCTTGAGCCGCGAGATCCGCTTCCGTGAACAGGCTGCCGTCGGACTTGCGCTGGTGAGCAACCTTGAGATAGCGCGGCATGATCTGTTCCGCGGCGACCTGCTTCACCGCAGCGATCACGCGTTCGACCGTCTGGTTTTCTGTGCTCGCTGAGAGAGTGTCGACGGTCTCCATGCGGAGGGACAACGGCTCAGCGGCGGCTCATCGCTGTTGCTTCCACTTGATGGAGCAACCCATGCTGGAGATCTGCTCCGCCGGCCCCTTGCCAGTCTGTGCCACCTTCACCATCGCCTCGAACAGGTCGCGTCGGGCGTCGGGCACGGGGGAGGTACGCGAAGCATCGAGACGCCCGCGATACTGAAGCTCCAGCTTCTGGTTAAAGCCAAAAAAGTCGGGCGTGCACACTGCGTCGTAAGCGCGCGCCACCTGCTGGGACTCGTCCCACAGGTACGGGAAGGGGAAGCGCAGCTTCTCAGCCACGCGCTTCATGTTGTCGAACGAGTCCTCGGGGTAGTCGGTGGGATCGTTGGCGCTGATCGCGACCGATGCGATACCGTGCTCCTTGAGCTCTTTGCAGTCCCGCACGATGCGATCGATCACGGCTTTGACGTACGGGCAGTGGTTGCAGATGAACATCACCACCAGGCCTTTGGGCCCTTGGAGCTGCGCCAGGCGATAGCGTTTACCGTCGGTAGCCGGCAGATCAAAATCGACAGCGTGCCAGCCAAAATTGCAGATGGGAGGGGTAGCAGCCATGCGAATACCCGCGGAAGCCGGGGCAAGCCTGCGCCCAATCGCGCAGTTCGACCCAGATGGTTGAACATGGCAAAATTCTAGCATGGACAATAACTTGTCGCGCACACGCGGAAGCGCTTCGACGACGGGGAGCGGGCTTCGACCGCCACCGAGATTCTTCTGTGGGGGCGACCTCTCGCAGGGCGCAACGCGAGAGCTGCCAGAGCCAGCCGTGCACCACGCGACGCGCGTGCTGCGTCTCGCAATCGGCGATCCGGTTACCGTATTCAACGGCGCTGGTGGCGAATCCGAAGCGCGCATCGTCTCGATGAGCAAGGACCGCGTGGCGGTACGTCTGGGCCCGTGGCAGGCGCGCGAGGTCGAGCCGGTCGTGCGGGTGGCGCTGCTGCAGGGACTGAGCGCGCGCGAGCGCATGGATTTCACCGTGCAGAAGGCGGTAGAGCTGGGTGTGGCAGAGATCTTTCCGGTCGAGACGCGGCGGTCGGTGATGCGCCTCGCGCACGAACGCGCCGCGCGCCGGGTCGAGCATTGGCAGAACCTGGTGGTGGCCGCCTGCGAGCAGTGCGGGCGCAACCGCGTGCCCGCGGTGCACCCGGTGTCGACTCTTTCCGACTGGCTTGGCGCCCATCCCCAGCCGCCGAGCGAGCAACGCCTGATGCTTTCGCCCCTCGCCGGGACGCGCTTGCGTGACCTGTCCGCTCCGCAACGGCTGTTGCTGCTGGCTGGCCCAGAGGGGGGATTTGCGCCGGATGAGGTAGACATGGCGCGCGCGTGCGGCTTCGCGCCGGTGCGGCTCGGTCCGCGCGTATTGCGCACGGAGACCGCCGCCTTGGCGGCCCTGGCCGCCGTGCATGCGCTCTGGGGAGATCTGTAGAAGTAGATCCACCTACACTGCGTCGCTCTTGTACTTTCCGGGAGAGGAAGATCGGCCTATGAAGATCAATGGCAGCACTTTCATCGTCACGGGCGGCAGCTCAGGGTTGGGGGCCGCCACAGTAGAGACGCTTCTCGCCGAAGGCGGGAACGCGATGATCGCGGACGTGAATCGCGCCGCTGGCGAGGGGCTGGCGCGGCATCTCGGCAAGCAGGCGCGCTTCATCGAGACCGACGTGACACGAGAGGATCACGCTCAAGCTGCAGTACGGCTGGCGCTCGAGGCCTTCGGAGGCCTGCACGGCTTGATCAACTGCGCTGGCATCGGCCTGGGCGAGAAGACCATCGGCAAGGAGGGCCCACACGCCCTGGCGAGCTTCGCGCGGGTCATCAACATCAACCTCATCGGCACCTTCAACATGATCCGCGTCGCCGCGGACGCCATGTCGAAGCAGCACCCGAATGCTGCGGGCGAGCGCGGCGTGATCGTCAATACGGCGTCGGTCGCCGCCTTCGACGGTCAGGTTGGACAGCCTGCGTACTCGGCTTCCAAGGCCGGCATCGTCGGCATGACACTGCCCATTGCCCGTGACCTTGCGCGCAGCGGGATCCGCGTGATGACCATCGCACCCGGCATCTTCGAAACGCCGATGCTCAAGGGTTTGCCGCAGGAGGTGCAGGATTCGCTGGGCAAGCAGGTTCCCTTCCCTTCGCGCCTGGGGCGCCCGCCTGAATACGCAGCGCTGGTCAAGCACATCGTCGAAAACGAGATGCTGAACGGCGAAACGATCCGGCTGGACGGCGCGATCCGCATGGCGCCGAAGTGAGGAAAGCGTAACCGATCCATGCAAGCGCTTTCGCCCGAACAATTCGTCCATTGGTTCCGCGCCGCCGCCCCCTACATCCATGCGTTCCGCGGCCGAACCTTCGTCGTGGCCTTCGGCGGCGAAGTGGTGGCGGACAGCAAGCTCGTCGGCCTCACGCATGATCTGAACCTCCTGGCGAGCCTGGGCGTGCGGCTGGTGCTGGTGCACGGCGCGCGCCCGCAGATCGAAGCTCAGCTCAAATCGCGAGGAACAAGGCCGCGCTACGTGCGCGGGCTGCGCGTGACGGACGAGGCGGCAATGCAGTGCGTCAAACAGGCCAACGGTCAGCTGCGCGTTGAGATCGAAGCACTGCTGTCCATGGGGCTGCCGCATTCACCTATGGCCAACGCCACCATCCGCGTAGCCGGGGGCAACTTCGTGGTCGCGCGTCCGCGCGGCGTCCTGGACGGCGTCGATATGCAATACACCGGTGAGGTGCGCCGTATCCACGCCGACGCGATCCGTCAGCGTCTCGACGCGGGCGACGTGGTGCTGGTCTCGCCGCTCGGCTACTCGCCGACGGGGGAAATCTTCAATCTCAGCATGGAGGACGTCGCCGCGGAGGCCGCCATCGCGGTAGGCGCCGACAAGCTCATGTTCCTCATCGACGCGGCCGGCGTCGAGGATGATCAGCGCAACCTGCTGCGTGAGCTGACCGTGTCGCAGGCGCAGTCGCGACTGGCGGACGGCGAGGAGGTGGGCAGCGTGCATGGTCAGCTGGCGGCGGCGATTCGCGCCTGTCGCGGACGAGTGGGGCGCGCGCACCTGATCAGCCGTCATCTGGACGGCGCGTTGCTGCTCGAGTTGTTCACCCACGACGGCGTAGGCACGATGGTCAGCCAGGATCCTCTCGAGCAACTGCGGGGGGCCGGGATCGACGACGTCGGCGGCATTCTGCAGCTGATCGAGCCGCTCGAAGCCGATGGCACCCTGGTCAAACGGCCGCGTGAGCTGCTCGAGATCGAGATCGGGCGCTTCTTCGTTCTCCAGCACGATCGTGCCATCGTCGGCTGCGCCGCTCTTTATCCGTTTCCAGATGAGCACGCTGGCGAGCTCGCTTGCTTGGCCGTGCACCCTGAGTACCGCAACGGAGGAGCGGGCGAGCGCCTGCTCCGTCGGGTGGAAAGCGAAGCGCGCCGGCAGGGTATGAGCGAGCTGTTCGTGCTCACGACGCGCGCCACGCACTGGTTCATCGAGCACGGGTTCACCGAGTCGGTGGTCGACGCGCTCCCAGCCAGCAAGCAGGCTCTGTACAACCTCCAGCGGCGTTCCAAGGTGCTGGTCAAAGCGTTCTAAACTGGGCCAGCCAGATTTGCAATTGCGGCTCGAACACCGGTTCGAGGGCAATCCCCGGCTCAAGTCCGCAACCGTGCTGACCGATGTTTGGGTATAGCGACGGCTCAAAGGTTTGCATGAAAGTGGGCGCTAGCTTCAACGCGGCACGCCAGTTCGGCGGGATGGGTTCATGGCCGGATCGAAGGAGCGGAGCGGCGTGAGGGCTCTGCTGAGTCGGTCCCTGCGCGCCAAACTGGTGCTGAGCAGCGTCCTGCTGCTGGTGCTGATGCTGGCTGCCCTCGCCGCGAACAGTCTGCGCCTGCTCGAGGACGCGCTGATCGACCAGGCGCGGGTGCGCGCTCGAATCCTGGCGCCGATGCTCAACGCGGCGCTGGCGGCCCCGCTGGCCAAGCACGACTACGCAGCGGTGCGTCAGATCATGCGCGACAACCGCGCTGAGGACGCGCTCAATTACCTCGTCCTCCTCGACGAGAACAACCGCGTCGTCGCCGCCGACGGCTGGGACGCCGGCAAGCCGTTGCCGCCGCTGGAAGACATCGAGTCCCGCGCTGACTTCAAGTCCGACGGGCGTTTCGATACGCAGGTCCCAATCAGCCTCGGCGGTCGGCGCTACGGGGTGCTGCGCTACGCACTTTCCACTTCGTTCCTCGACGCCGCTCGCAGCGGCCTGCTGCGCGGCAGTCTGATCATCGCGGCGGCGGCGATTGTGATCTCGATCGTGCTCCAGTTTGCATTGGGGCTGTGGCTGACCCGTCATCTGCGGCGTCTGACAGCCGCCGGGGAAGCCATGGCGAGCGGCGACTTGACCGCGCGAGTCGCGGTCGAGTCGGACGACGAGGTCGGGCAGCTCGCCGCCGCGTTCAACACAATGGCCGAGGCGGTCCAGGATCGCGTGCGAGAGCTGCGTGCGTCAGAGGCAAAGTTCCACGCCATCGCCGATTACAGCTACGGCTGCGAACTGTGGATCGGACCGACGACGCAGCTGCTGTGGATCAACTCGCGCGTGGAGACCATCAGCGGCTTCACGGTGGAAGACTGCCATGCCATGGCGGACTTCCCCCTGCCGATGGTCTCACCTCAAGATTGGAAGAAGGTGCGCGAGGCCATTGCCGGCGCGCTCCACGGTACCACCGGCAACGACTTCCTGTTCCGCGCGCGGCGCAAAGACGGGTCCGAATTCTGGGCATCGGCCGACTGGCGGCCGATCTACGGCTCCGACCAGGCTTATCTCGGTCTGCGCCTTTCTGTGCACGATGTGACTGGACGGCAGGAGGCCGAGAACAAGCTGTCGGAGACGCTGCGCCAACTGGAGCGGGCCAACGCCATCCAGAAGGAATACCTAGTCCTGGCGAGCGACGAGCGGGCACGTCTCAACGCTCTGCTGAGCGCCATGCAGATCGGCATCCTGTTCGTGGACCGCAACAACCGGGTGATCTACTCGAATCCGGCATTCGAACAGATCTGGCTGTTCAGCCGCAGCAAGTCGCACTTCGCCGGTATGGATGCAGCCGCGCTGCTGCTGCAGACGACCGAGCGTGTGAGCGGCGGCGGCGGCGAAGCGCTGCACGACCTGCTGCGGCTCGCCAACGAAGGCGAGCCCGCGCCGCCGGCCGAGGTCAAGATGTCCGATGGGCGCCTCATCACGCGTGTCGGTCACTCGGTGCGCGACTCGGCCGGGCAGATCGTGGGTTATCTGTGGCTGTTCGAGGACGTCACCCGCGAGCGCCAGACCGCGAACCAGATCCTCTACCTCGCGGAGCGCGACGCGCTGACCGGCCTGTTCAACCGGCACCGCTTCCAGGAGGAATTGACCCGCATGCTGTCGAGCGGAGAGCGGCGCAGACGGCGGGTCGCGCTGCTGTTCTTCGACATCGACGAGTTCAAGCACGTCAATGACAGCTTCGGGCATCGCGCCGGGGACGCACTGCTGATCCGCTCGGCGGGCGAAGTGTCGGCACAGGTTCGGCGCAACGAGATTTTCGCGCGCCTGGGAGGCGACGAGTTTGCCATCCTGGCGCCCGATATCTCGGACCAGGAGGCCGAGTCGTTCGCCGAACGCATCGTGCGAGCGATCGCGCGCATCCCCTTCAGCTTCGAAGGCAACAGCCTGCGCCTCACCTGCAGCCTCGGCGTAGCGGTCTACCCGGACCACGCCACCACCGCTGAGGATCTGGTCGCGCACGCGGACGCCGCGATGTACCAAGCGAAGGAGGCTGGCAAGAACACCTGGCGCATGTACCGCGAGGACGCGCACAGCTCGCGCCAGATGCTGGCTCGGCTCAACTGGAACGAGCGCATCGAGGCGGCTCTCGAGCAGGACCTGCTGCGGCTGCATCACCAGGGGGTGTTCTATTGCGGCTCTGGCAGGTTGAGCCACGTCGAGGCGCTGGTACGCATGATCGATCGCGACGATCCGGGACGTATCGTCATGCCCAGCAGCTTCATCCCCGCAGCCGAGAAAACCGGCAAGATCCTCGACATCGACCGCTGGGTGATCGATGCAAGCGTTACCGCCCTGTCGCGCTTCCCGCGTATCGGGGCAATCGCGCTCAACGTGTCCGGCCGCTCTCTCAACGAACCCACGCTGCCGCGCTTCATCACCGAAGCGCTGCGCCGGCGCGAAGTGGATCCCAATCGCCTGATCGTCGAGATCACTGAAACCTCGGCCGTGTCCGACCTGCACGACGCCCAACGCTTCATCGAGTCGATGCGCGAAAACGGGGCGCGCGTGTGCCTCGATGATTTCGGTTCCGGCTTCTCCTCGTTCGCTTATCTCAAGCACCTCGATGTCGACATGCTCAAGATCGACGGCCAGTTCATCCGCAATTTGCCGAGCGACCGCGACAATCAGGTGTTCGTGAAAGCCATCGTCGATGTAGCGAAGGGATTGAAGAAGCTGACCGTTGCCGAGTGCGTCGAGGATGTCGGAACGCTCGAACTTCTACGCAGCTTCGGGGTGGATCTGGCGCAGGGCTATCACCTGGAGGAGCCCACGGCACATCACCCGGCCTTGAGGCCGGAGCATGCTATGGCGGACGGCGAAGGCATGAAGGGCGAATGAGCGAAGGCGAGCCTGCGCCCGGCCTCCGTCGTGCCATCACTCGCTCTGACCCCGCCTGGTACTATAATTTCATTCTTTTGCACGACCGTAATCATTCTCCCCAGGCTGCTTCAGGACGATCGCCATGGCCCGCATGGTGCACTGCGTAAAGCTCGGGCGCGATGCGGAAGGGCTCGACTTCCCACCGTATCCCGGCGAAATCGGAAGACGCATCTACGACAACGTTTCCAAACGGGCTTGGCAGGCCTGGCTCGAGCATCAAAAAATGCTGATCAACGAGAATCGGCTCAACTTGGCCGAGTCGAGGGCACGCAAGTATCTGGAGGAGCAGATGCTGAAGCATTTCTTCGGCGGCGGCGCGGACCAGGCGGCCGGCTACGTGCCCCCCGAAAAACGATAACTACACGAGACCACCATGCCCCGCGAGTTCGACACCGAAACACCGGTGGCGATTGACGCTGCCATCGCCCCGACACGCACCAAAGCGCGCAAACTCAAGGATGCTCCGGCGGCAGCCGCATCGTCCCATCTGCTCAACCGCGAGATCGGTCAACTCGAGTTCAACCGCCGCGTGCTCGCTCAGGCAGCCGATCCCGAGGTTCCGCTGCTCGAGCGCTTGCGCTTCCTGTGCATCGTCAGCAGCAACATGGACGAGTTCTTCGAGATCCGGGTCGCAGGTCTCAAAGCTCAGATCGATGAAGGCGCGGACACACCGGGGCCGGACGGCATCGCGCCCTCCGCCGTGTTCCGGGAAGTATCGCGTCAGGCCCATCAACTCGTCGCGCAGCAATACGAGCTGTTCAATCAGAGCCTGGTCCCGCTCCTGGCAAAGGAGGGCGTGCGCTTTCTGCGCCGCGGCCAGTGGAACAGCGCGCAGCGGGACTGGATCAAGGACTATTTTTTCCGCGAACTGATGCCGGTGCTGACACCCATTGGCCTGGATCCCGCGCACCCCTTTCCCCGCATTCTCAACAAGAGCCTCAACTTCGCGGTTCAGCTGTCGGGCAAGGACGCCTTCGGGCGCAAGTCCGGCATCGCGCTGGTGCAGGCGCCCAGAGTCCTGCCCCGCCTGATCAAGCTGCCGCGCGACATCGCCGGATGCGAGCACGGCTTCGTGTTCCTGTCTTCCGTCATCCACGCGCACGTGGGAGAACTGTTCGCCGGGATGCAGGTGCTGGGCTGCTACCAGTTCCGCGTCACCCGCAACAGCGACTTGTATGTGGACGAAGAGGAGATCAAGAACCTGCGCACGGCCCTGCAGGGTGAGCTCTCGGAGCGCCGGTTTGGCGATGCCGTGCGCCTGGAGACTGCGTCCGAGTGCCCGCCGGAAATGGTGGAGTTCCTGCTGCAACAGTTCGGTTTGGGCGCCGACGACTTGTATCAAGTCAGCGGGCCGGTCAATCTCGTGCGCTTGATGCAGATCCCGGACGAAGTCGACGCGCCGGAGCTCAAGTACCGGCCATTTACCCCCGGTGTTCCGGATGCGCTGGTCAAGCGTCCCGACATGTTCTCCGCCATCCGCAAGGGCGACATCCTGCTGCACCATCCGTATCAGTCGTTCAAGCTGGTGATCAACTTCATCGAGCAGGCGGCGAAGGACCCCGATGTCGTCGCGATCAAGCAAACGGTCTACCGCACCGGCGTCAATTCTGAGCTGATGCAGATCCTGGTCGAGGCGGCGCGGCGCGGCAAAGAGATCACGGTCGTCGTTGAGCTGCTTGCCCGGTTCGACGAAGAGGCCAACATCAACTGGGCATCTCAGCTCGAAGAGGTCGGTGCGCACGTCGTCTACGGTATCGTCGGGCACAAGACTCACGCCAAGCTCGCCCTGGTCGTCCGCCGCGAGGGGGGGCAACTGCGGCGCTACTGCCATCTCGGCACGGGCAACTATCACTCTCGCACCGCGATGCTGTACACCGATTTCGGCATCTTTACGTGCAATGAGGAAATTGGCGCGGACGTGAACAACGTGTTCATGCAGCTCACCAGCCTGGGCAAGGCCGGCAAGCTGCGCCATCTGTGGCAGTCGCCGTTCACGCTTCACGCGCAAGTGGTTGCAGCGATCCGGCGCGAAACCGAGCAGGCGAAGGCCGGCAAGAAGGGCGGCATCGTGGCCAAGATGAACGCTTTGCTGGAACCGGAAATCATCAGCGAGCTCTACGAGGCGTCGAAGGCCGGTGTCAAGGTAGACCTGATCATCCGTGGGATTTGCGCGCTGCGCCCCGGAGTACCGGGCCTGTCGGAGAACATCCGCGTACGCTCGATCATCGGCCGCTTCCTGGAACACCATCGCGTCTATTACTTCGAGAGCAGCGGTGCCGTCTATCTCGCCAGCGCCGACTGGATGGACCGCAACTTCTTCCGCCGCATCGAGGTCGCCTTTCCGTCACTCGACGCCAAGCTCAGCAAGCGGGTGGTGGAAGAAGGCCTCAGGAAGTACCTGGCCGACAATACACAGGCCTGGGAGATGCATCCCGACGGGCACTATGAACGCCTCAGGCCCGGGCGCAATGCCCCGCGCTGTGCGCAGATCGAGTTGTTGAACGAGCTGGCCACGCCGCGCGCTCTGGAAGAAGCGGCTGACAAGGTCAAGAAGCCGAAGCGCAAGCACAAAGGATGAGATAGTGAGGGTGTAGCCTTTCCCTACTCGCCTCGCTTGTGGCCGCCGAAATCGAACTCAAGCTCGCGATCTCGCCGCACGACATTCCCAAGCTGGCGCGGATTCCGTTGCTCAAATCGCCCTCTCGCGGAGACGTCACCACGTCGCACGTCTTCAGCATCTACTACGACACGCCCGATTTCGAGCTTCGCGACCAAAGCGTCGCGCTGCGGCTTCGCCGGGTAGGCGCACGTTGGATGCAGACCCTGAAGACAGCCGGTCGGGTGGAAGCGGGTCTGCACGAGCGCGAGGAAATCGAGACACCGGTGCCCGCTCAGATCCTCAACTACCCGGTGCTGGCTGAATCTGGCGTCGCCGAGGTGCTGGCGGACCCCAAGCTTCCGTACCGGCTGCGCCCCGTGTTCGTGACCGATTTCAGGCGCACCACGCGGCATCTTCAGCCAGTGGCCGGCACCGAGATCGAGGTTTGTCTCGACCGCGGCACGATCTCGGCGGGAGGGTCGCAGCTCCCGGTCAGCGAACTCGAGCTCGAGCTCAAGAGCGGAGCCCCAGACCAGCTGCTGCAGCTTGCGCTCGGACTGCTCGAGTGCGTACCGCTACGCCTGGAAGCCGCCAGCAAGGCTCAGCGCGGCTATGCGCTCGCCGCGGGGCTGACTGCGGGACCGGTCAAAGCCACTCTGCCCGGTCTGCGCCCCGACATGCCGGTAAGCGAGGCATTCCGCACGATCGTGTTCGCGTGCATCGCCCATCTGCAGGCCAATGAGCGCGGCCTGCTCGAGACCGAGGACCCCGAATATTTGCACCAGGCTCGCGTTGCTCTGCGGCGTCTGCGCGCCGCGTTGAGCGTGTTCGGCGGCGCCTTCCCGCGCGTGCTGTTCGAGGAGGTGATCGCCGGGCTGCGTCAGCTGGGCGGTTCCCTCGGCCCAGCGCGCGATTGGGATGTGTTCTCGATTGAGACATTGCCGGCGCTGTCCGCATATTTTCCAGGCGAGGCGGGACTGCATCGCCTCACCGAGCATACCGCGGAGCTGCGCGCTGCGGCCGACGATGCCGCACGTCAAGCGATCGCCTCTCCCCGTCACACTGAGCTGCTGCTGAAGCTCACCGGGATCTTCCTGCGCGAGCCATGGCTGCAGCTCGACGACAGCGCGTCGGCCGCACAGCGCGCCTTGCCGCTGCCTGAGTTCTCCGCGAGCGTGCTGCAGCGGCGCCACAGGAAAACGCTCAAGCATGGTCGGCACCTCGTTCAAGTCGACGCCGCAGGTCTGCATGCGTTGCGCATCCAGGTCAAGAAACTGCGCTATCCGGCGGAATTCTTCTCGACGCTGTACAACGGCGACGGGTTGCGCGACTATCTGAAGGCGCTCGCCGACCTGCAGCAACTCCTGGGGGAGCTGAACGACGCCGCCACTGTGGAGCGACTGATGGAGCCGCTGCGTGGACGCGACGGTTCCGAGCAGTGGCTGGAGGCAGCGGGTCTCGTGCGCGGATGGGCAGCTGGTGGAGCCCCCGTCCGTCGGGAGCAGCTCACGCACGCATGGCAGCGATTTCGCGACTGCAAGGCATTCTGGCACTGATGGATCTCATCCTCTGGCGGCATGCGGATGCGCAGGACGGCGCCCCGGATCTCGGGCGGGAACTGACTGACAAAGGACACCGCCAGGCGGCCGACATGGCGAAATGGCTCAAGCTGCATCTGCCCAAAGGCACCAGGGTTTTAGTGAGCCCCGCGGCACGTGCGCAGCAGACAGCGCGTGCGCTCACACACGACTATCAGACCGTAGTGGAAATTGGCCCGGGAGCATCCCACGAATCCGTATTGAGCGCGGCCGGCTGGCCCGATCAGGACGGAACAGTGCTCGTAGTTGGACACCAGCCGACTTTGGGTCAGACGGCGGCGGTGCTTCTGTCCGGAGATGCAACCGACGTCAGCATGAAAAAAGGTGCCATTTGGTGGTTCGCAAACCGCGCGCGCGGCGGGCATCACGAGGTGACGCTGCGCGCCGTGCTCTCCCCTGACCTCGTTTGAGCGGCACCGCGCCGGCTACAGCGGACTGGCGAAGCTCACCTCGATGCGTGTGCCACCGGTCTGCGGGTTGTCCAGCCGGATCTGTGCGCGGTGCACCTGAGCGATCTCGCGCACGATCGCCAGACCCAGCCCCGAACCCTCCCCCGGGGAGTCGGGCAGTCGGTAGAAGCGCTCGAATACACGCTCGCGCTCGGCCTCGGGAATCCCCGGGCCGCTGTCCTCGACTTCGAGGTAGGCTTCTGCGCCGCGAGTGCCACAGCGCACCGTGACCTGCCCGCCGCACGGCGTGTAGGCGAGCGCGTTCTCCACCAGGTTTGCGGTCAACTCCTTGGCGAGCCAGTCGGAGCCGTGGATCAGCGCGGGCTTCGCCTCGAACCCGATGTCGATGTTCTTGGCAAGCGCCCGGTCCAGGTAAGTAGACGCGCTCGCCTCCACGACGTCGCGCAGATCGACGGTGCGCATGCCCTGCAGCAAACTCGCGCTCGGCTCTGCGCGGGCCAGCGCCAGCACCTGATTGGTCATGCGCACCAGGCGCGAAGCGGCGTCTTGAAGGGAGCGCAGCCGCTGCTTCAGCTGTTCCGGATCGTGCTCGCTGCCCGCCAGCTCGAGCTGCGTCTGCAGTCCTGCGAGCGGCGTGCGCAGCTGGTGCGCCGCGTTAGCGAGAAACCGCTGCTGCGCCTCCGACGAAGCGTGCAGGAGTCGCAGTAACCGGTTGAGCGCCTGGACCAGCGGTTTGACTTCGCTCGGGATCTGCGCCTCGTCTACCGGGCGCAGATCCTCGGCGGTGCGCTTCTCAAGATCCTCGCGCAAGCGCGTTAACGGCGCCAGGCCGAATCGGACACCAAAGTACACCAGCAGCAAGGTGGCGGCCACCAGCAGCAGATCCTGCAGCGCGTCCATCGTCACGAAGCGCGCCGCGAGCTGATCGCGCCGGCGCGTTGTTTGGGCGACCTGGACGACGACCTCGCCACCAGGCGTGGCGCTGCGGTATACGACGACGCGGACCCGCTTGCCCAGATACTCGGCGCCGTAGTATGCGGGACTTTGCTCGATGCCTTGCGGAGCGGGGGGCAAGTCTCCACTGCCCGATACGATCTGGCCGCGCGGATCGCGCACGAGATAGTAGATCTGGTCGAACCTGCTGCTGTGCAGGGCCATCGCCGCTTGCGGCGGTAGACCCAGAGAGAAGACACCATCGCGGTACTGGACGTGAGCGGCGATGGCGACGGCGGTATCGGCCAAGGCCTGGTCGTAGGCCTCGCGCGTGGGCTCGGTGGAGGTCTCCATATCGGTCCAGACGTTGACCGCCAAAACAATCGCCAGCCCTGGCATCAGCAACCACAGCATCCGCCGCCGAATGCTGGGCACGGTGCGATCAGGAGTCAAGCGCATCGAGCCGGTACCCTATGCCGCGCACCGTGCGTATACAGACGCCACCGTGCTCGAGCTTGGCGCGCAGGCGCGAGACATGAACCTCGACGGCATTCGGTGTGAGGTCGACGCTCCAGCCACCCAGGCTCTGCACCAGACGATCCTTACTCACGACGCGCGGAGCGTTGAGCAGCATGTATTCGAGGATGGACCACTCGCGCGGAGTTAGCTCGAGCGGACTGTCGCCGAGCCTTGCAGTGCGCCGCTCGAGGTGCATCCACAGCGGGCCATAGCTCACCTCCGAGCTCGCCACCAAGTTGGAGCGGCGGATGAGGGCGCGGGCGCGGGCGACCAGCTCGCGCAACTCGAAAGGCTTGACCATGAAATCGTCCGCGCCGAACTCGAAGCTGTCGACGCGCTCATCCAGGCTGTCGCGCGCGGTGAGGATCAGCACGGGCAGGACCAGGCCGTGCCGACGCACACGCCGGACAAGCTCGAGGCCGTCTATTTTCGGCAACCCCAAGTCCACGATCGCCAGATCGAAGGACTCACGACGCAAGCAACTGTCCGCCGACTCGGCCGACCCCACGGCATCGGCGACAAAACCCGCCTGCTCCAATCCGAGCTTGACCCCGTCGGCCACCAGCGGATCATCCTCGACGATCAAAACGCGCATGAACAGAGCCTGCTGAGCTATCGCCTGATGGAAAGGGGGAAGCACCAATCCCCCGCTGCTGCCGGGGATATTAGGCTCCCCAACCTGTCACTTTCCTGACATGAGTCCGAGAGCATCAACGCTACGGCATCACGCAAACACAAACAAGACCGGAGGCGCGGTTTTTGACTCACGCCCAGGAATCCTCTAGTCTTTTCGATATCGATCCACGATAACGATGGCAGATATCGTCCGCGACGTGTTCATGGCTTTCGTGCGCGTGCACCTGCTCCATCACGCCTCGGAGGAGCCGATCTACGGCGTGGCGATGATCGACGAGCTGGCGCGTCACGGCTATAGGCTCAGTCCCGGCACCCTGTATCCCATCTTGCGCGGGCTCGAAGAAGCGGGATTTTTGCGCTGTGAGCCGGTCGTGACCGCCGGCAAAGTGCGCAAGTACTACAGCATCACGGCGGCCGGCCGCAGAGCGCTCGAGGGCTTCAAGGCGAAGATCCGCGAGCTGGTCGGGGAGGCGTTGTATGGCGCCGAGCCGCCGGTGGTGAAGTCCGCGAGGCGAACGATGGCGCGTCGATAGTTCTGAGCGGGATGCCGGCACCGGCAGGCGCGGAGCCGGGGATCAGATTCAAGGAGTCAGCAGATGGCGAGCGTCAAGAGGCGACGGCATTTTCTAGCAGCGGGCGGAACGTGGGCGGTGGCGTCCGCGGTACTCGGGGCGGCAGCAGACGAACACAGGCAGGCGGAACGCGCAGATGCAAGCGAGGATGAAGTCAGCCCGCCCGAGGATCTGATGCGCGAGCACGGCGTTTTACGCCGCATTCTGCTCATCTACGACGAGATCCTGTGGCGGCGTATGGCGCACGATCAGGATTT
>DASPUW010000408.1:0-4128 GCA_035622675.1 Burkholderiales bacterium
GCAGATCACCGTCATCGCCGCGCGCCGGCTCGATGCGTCGGTGGAGGGCAGCGGCGCGATCCAGTAAGCGGCCTAAACCCGTCGCAGGTGGGAGCAGCCGACAAGGCTGCGACCCAGCTGGTGAGAGTCCAGCCATGCTAATTGTCCGTGTCGAGCATGTAGCAACGCCACATCCGGGTCCGGGTAACCGGCCGGGCGATGCGTGGTGCGAAAGGCCCGGCCGCCCGGCAGCGTTCGCGCTGCTGCGGTGGGAGCAACCTGGGGGCCGAGCAAGCGTAGGAGCCCGAAGGTGATCGAATGACTGCAGCCTCGAAATTGGGCTCCCCACCGAAGTTGCCGTGTGGGGGTAGATTCGCGCGTCGAACCCGTCTAACGTGGGGTGAGACCGGTGTCCTCGGTGAAGGAGCGGACATGCGCAGCCGAGGAGCGCGGCGGGGTAAGGGTCCGAGCACCTACGCAAGGATCGCGGAGATAATGTCGGGAAGGGCCATCGCCCAGCAGGGACTGGCGACAACCTGCAAAGACCCCGCGCACAACGGGATTCCGGAGGTGCGGGGAGGGTGGTGGTCTGGCGCATGAGCCCGTATGAGCGACGACGAGGGGGTAACGCCCCTCCAGGCGGCTTTGAGGCCGCCCCGGCACGGGTAACGCCCGTTCCGGGCAAAGGGGCTCTGGGCACTCGGTGGCCACGACAGACGGGTACGCACCAGACACAGAGCTGGGTTACGCGGGGCCTGCAGCGTGGCGAAGGGGTGATGCAAACTCCACCGTGGCGGGGCGAAGGGTGCGCCAGCACCGCAGTTTCGCGCGCTGGGGGAAGGCTCGCCCTGAGAAATGGCGTGCAGAGCCGAGGCCAGAACCGGACTCGGGAAATCCGACCGTCCCGGATCGTAGGGGGGCCTTGAGAAACGTGACCAGTTGGCAAGTCCATGCGGTGCGCGCGCTCAAGATCTATCCCGACACGCGCACGCTTGGCCGAGCTGCGCGAGCGGTTCGCGGAGCTTGGCCTGGGGTTGGCGCCGGACAAGACGCGGCTGATCGAGTTCGGACGGTTCGCCGCCGAGCGCCGAGCGGCGCGCGGGCTCCGCGATCTTTCTGACTGCGTCGCCACAAGGCGCGCCACCAGTAGCGAACCACCCGGAAGCGGTAGGCGCTGAGCGCCCTGCCGTTGTCGGGCACCGCGTAGTAGTTGTAGTGCCCGTCAAGGACCCTGGCCAGCCAGCGTCCTTGTTCGGGGATTGGGTGATGCATGCGTCTGCGCAGCTCGCTTTTGACGTTCTGCAGCTTGGCCCGCATCTTCTTCTTGCTCGTGATCCGCTTGACCTTGAACCGTCCGCTCCTGGTTTTCGCACACGCGCGCGTGAAACCCAAGAAGTCGAACGTTTCCGGGCTCCAAGGTGTACCCGTGCAGCTCGATCCCATCGAGCATGATCACCGCCAGGCGCAGATCAGACAACGGACGGCTCATCAGCCGCATCAGCTCCCGGTGGGTCCGGCCAACGAACATCCGCGACCCCGCCGAGCTGGACGTCGACCGGGCACCGGACTCGACCCGCTCGCCCACCGGCTCCTGCGCCCGCCCAAGGCGTCGGTTGGAGCGCGGGGACTGCACTTCGTCCGAACCCGCGCTCGAGCCGAGCGGTGCGGGGAGCGGTCGTTCGTCTCCAGGCCGCTCGCGGTTGCGTGGAAGGCGCGTCCATCGCTGAGGCGTGCGGTATGTGAGGTGGCTGGGCGCTCGTGCTCGTTGTCGATCGGTTCGAGGAGCGCCTCGGACGGACTGCTGATAGAGGTGTGTGACGCTGGTCACAGACACGCGGATTAGGTATCTGGCTCGTTGGCTCACCACTCTGTAGTCAGCAGTTGCGGGATCCCTGACGGAGGTATCCCATAGTCCACCCTCGAAGAGGAGGCGAAGTGATCGATCCGAACCATTGCCGTGTGACCCGTGATACACAAGCCACCAACACCAAACAGGGCCTGCTGCACTTCGTAGGCGTCTCGGCGGAGAACTCAGGCGCGACCGGCTTGTGTATGCATCTGGGGATAATCCCACCGGGCGCTGTAGCTGAGCCACATATGCACGAGGGTCATGAGACCGCGATCTACATGATCAGTGGGCACGCGCGTTTCTACTACGGTGCCACGCTCGACCACGAGGAGGCCGTTGGCCCGGGCGATTTCATCTACCTTGGCCCCAGTGTTCCCCATCAACCCTACAACGAGAGCGATACCGAGCCTGTGCACTTCCTCGTGGCTCGTACCGACCCAGCCGAGCAGGAGTCAGTGGTACTGCTGCCCTCACTGAAGCAGACCCCTTAGGTACCAGCGGCCTTACGTGAGCTAGGAGACAAGTCAGAAGAGCCGTGTTGCAGGCCAACCGGCTCGCGCCGATGCGCCTTGGGATCGGCGGCCATCTTGCCAACGCGCTGTGCTCGACCAAGCCGGCTAACTACGACCTGCTGAAAGCGAAAGCCCCGGAAAACGCGGGGCTTTCCGTCCTCGGCGTGTGCAACTCTGGCGGGGTGCCTATTCCTGCCACTGGAGGTGATGGGAGGTCACCTGGGGGGTGGCAGCCGGTGACCATTGGCAGGCGGCGCCGACGGATCCTGCTCGGGAGGGCGGGCCCTCGCTTGTGCGCGATGCGAGGCTGGCGGTCACCGGCGAGCTGGCCCGGCGCCTGCGCTGGTGGAGCTGATCGATGCGGAGCTGTCGGTCGAGCGTCGGGCGCGGCCGGTCAACGCCCCGCCGCCGGGGAGCCTCGCCGGGACAGCAGGTGCCGGCGATTGCCGAGCCGCAGCTGGTCGACGGCGCGTTCCTTTCAAGTCCACCTTGCGGGCGAGATCCTTCAGTGGCCGACCACGCGTGCGCCGTCCTCCGGATCCGCTGCGCGTATCGCCGCGATCCCGATCACCGTCTGGACGTCGAGTGTCTTGGACACGGACTCCTCCGGAGGCGCGCGCACGATCGCGCACCTCTCCACACCAGACGGCCCTTCGAGCGCCTCGACCTGGTGGGGGTCTGGCCTTGCGCAATCTCGACAGTCTGCGACCGGGGTCCGGACGATCGCATTGATTCTCGGACCGTGAGACTCGAGTGATCGCAATGGCGACCACACGCAACTTCTGGACCGGACCGTGCTTGCTCGTCGGCGGCAAGCACCCTGCCGGCGCGCGAGTAGCGTTCGGTCGCCGAAGCGCAAGCACGCTCGGCACCGGCGAGAACGTGAATGCGATCGTCCCGGCAACTTCACCCAGCGTAATCGAAACGTGGCATTGCAATAGTTGTGGCGCAGTCAGCGGCCGAAGTTCTCGAAGCGATAGTCAATAGTCGGCTCCCCTTTTGAAAGAAGCGATCGCCAGCCCTGAGGAATCCGTGAGGCTCAAGCCGGCAGCCAAGGCGGGCGAGGCGGGCTGCAGGCTTACGCCTACAGCAGCGAGCAGTTGGTGGTCGCGCTCACTTTCCCCGGCTTACGACCGGAAGCGTCCAAGTGTCGCCGAAAACGGGGCTATGAACAGGCGCGGGAAGTCGAATCCCTGGGTAGTGCGTGCGTGCCTTCCAATCGCCCCTCCACAAGCGCTACTTCTGGCGCGTCTGGGATCACTCCGTGACCGCCGAATACGCCAGCACCGGGGGGTGCGGTCCCCGGGCTGTTTGCCCCCTGCCAACCTTCTTGCAGCGCCTACCTCGCGCCGCCAGGGCTAGGGCCCGGCGAGCGCCTACAGAACGAGCGCGGCGGATGGAGATTCGACTCCTGCTGCGTCAGCAGGAATGGCTCGTATCTCAGGGTCCTGTTGTCGGACCGCGACGACGAAGAAACGAGAAGACTCCAGAGGCACGGTCTTCGTGATGGCATCGCCGGTTCGCAATACCAGCGAGCGGACGTCGTCTGAGGCGATTCCGACTGTGTAGCGAAGCCCCGCGGCGCTCCCCCGTCCCAGCTGACGGAGGCCCGGGCGCTCCACGACCATCGGGGCGGCTCGCGGCTCCGCTAGCCCCATATTCCGCAGTTCGGGAGCTCTACCTCTCCGGCTGAGGCCAGGGCGGCTGGATGGCTAGTAGCTCGAGGATCCGCTGCTGGGTGGGGGTGAGCGGGTCGAGTTCGATCCCGCGGTGGGTGTAGGTGAGGTC
>DASPUW010000409.1:0-5214 GCA_035622675.1 Burkholderiales bacterium
CGCCTCGATCACGCGCGACAGGGTGTCCTGCTCGAACTGGCGGTACTGCTTGCATACCTCGATCAGCTTCGGAATCTCGTCGTGCCGCTGCTTCAGCAGCACCTCGAGGTTGGCCCAGGCCTTGGAGACGTTGTGCTTCACGGTCACCAGACTGTTGTAGATCATGATTGCGTAGACCACCAGGATCGCGGTGAGAGCGAGCAGGGCGATGGTGTAGAGACTCACGGCGCTTCTCCTTCACAAGATGGGGAGTACGGATGCACCTTCCGTGCCAACGCGCCGGGACGGCCGTCGATCGGCTAGAATTCGATATTTTTCGCTCATCGCGCGGCAGCATGGCATTGATCGTCCAGAAGTTCGGCGGCACCTCCGTCGGCAGCATCGAGCGCATCAAGAACACCGCCACCCGCGTGGCGAAGTGGAAGGCTGCCGGCCATGACGTCATCGTCGTGCCCTCCGCCATGTCCGGGGAGACCAATCGCCTGCTGGGCCTTGTGCGGGAGATCCAGGATCACCCACATCCGCGAGAGGCCGATGTTGTGGCTGCGACCGGTGAGCAGGTCACCATCGGTCTGCTGGCGATGGCACTGATCGAGGCCGGGGCCAGGGCCAGGAGCTACACCGGCGCCCAGGTCAAGGTCCTGACCGACAGCGCGTTCACCAAAGCGCGGATCCGCGACATCGATCAGCACAGGCTGCGCGCCGATCTTGCGGCCGGCGTGATTCCGGTGGTGGCCGGCTTTCAGGGCGTCGACGAGGAAGGCAACGTGACAACGCTCGGTCGCGGCGGGTCGGACACCTCCGCGGTCGCCCTGGCGGCGGCCATGCAGGCGAGCGAGTGCCAGATCTACACGGACGTCGACGGGGTCTATACCACCGACCCCCGAATCGTTCCCCAGGCCCGGCGCTTGACCAAGATCACCTTCGAGGAAATGCTGGAGATGGCGAGCCTGGGCTCCAAGGTACTGCAGATCCGCTCGGTCGAGTTCGCGGGCAAGTACAAGGTCCCGCTGCGCGTGCTCTCGAGCCTCACCGACCCGATGCTCCCGGTGCAGGTGGAAGCGCAATCCGGCACGCTGATCACGTACGAGGAAGACGACAAGATGGAACAGGCAATCATCTCCGGCATCGCATTCAGCCGCGACGAAGCCAAGATCACGGTGATGAGCGTGCCCGACCGGCCCGGCATCGCCTACGCCATCCTGGGTCCCATCGCCGACGCCAACATCGATGTGGACATGATCATCCAGAACGCCAGCGAGGACGGCCTCACGGACTTCTCCTTCACTGTGCACCGCAGCGACTTCAACAAGGCGATGGAGATCTCGCGCAAGGTTCAGGCGCACATCGCTGCCAAAGATCTGGTCGGAGACAGCCGGGTGTGCAAGGTGTCGATCGTAGGCGTCGGCATGCGCTCGCATGTTGGCATCGCGAGCCAGATGTTCCGCACGCTGGCTGAAGAGGGCATCAACATCCAGATGATCTCCACCTCGGAGATCAAGATCTCGGTGGTGGTGGACGAGAAGTACATGGAGCTCGCCGTCCGCGTGCTGCACAAGGCGTTCGGGCTGGAGTTCGAACCGGGGTAGGTTTCTGGTCGGCGGAACTGCCGACTCGAGGGAGGATGCCTATGAAGGCTTCAAGCGCGGTGTTCGTTCTCGTCCTCGCCAGTGCTGTTATCACAGTCAGCGCTGCCGCGGATTGGCCACCACCGGTCCCACCGATGATTTCAGGCGCCCTCGGCTATGTGCCGATTCCGGGCGCCGCGGTCGCGCCCGATCCATCGCACGCCTACAAAGTGATCTTCGATACAACGCGCGCTGGCGCGAAGCCCGAGCTGCCTGCCGATGGAATTCTCTTTGCAGCCACCGACCTGAGCGCGCTCCGGGGTCAGGGTGTTGCACCAGTCCACACGAGATTCGCCCTGATCTTTCACGGACGCGCCATCGACGCGATCCTCGACAATGCTCACTATCAAGCCAAATTCGGCGTCGACAACCCGAACCTTGCATTGCTTGCCGGGTTGAAGAAGGAGGGGGCGGAGATCTTTGTCTGCGGGCAGTCGCTTGCCGCGATGAGGATCGATCCAGCCGCGCTCTCGCCCGATGTCACCGTAGCGAGCGAAGCTTTCATCGTGCTCATCGCCTATCAGAACAACGGTTATGCCGTGCTGCAGTTCTGACAAGGAGACATAGAGCCGTAAGAGGAATTGCGAGGAAATCGGGATGAGCCGCAGTTGCCTGCTGTTTGCAGTCGCCTCGGTTCTCGCTTTCCTCACCCCTTCCGCGTCTGCGCAACAGGCTGCCAAGATCCCTGCGGTCGGGGTGCTTGTCACGCACGCGGCCGCTGATGATCCTGTGTTCGGTAATTTGCGCGCCGGACTGCGCGACTATGGTTACGAAGAAAGCCGCAACCTCAGGCTGGAGATTCTGACCGCCGCAGGTCAGCTCGACCGGCTTCCGGGCCTAGCTCAGGAATTGGTGCTGCGCAAGGTCGATGTGATCCTTTGTCCCAACGAGGCGTCGACGCGCGCGGCGTTGAAGGCTACGCACGCGATCCCGATCGTCATGCTTGGGTTTGCCTACGACCCCGTGGCTGTGGGTCTGGTCGAGAGTCTCAACCGCCCGGGCGGCAATGTAACGGGGTTGTATTCGTCTACCTTCGAGCTGGAGGGCAAGCGCCTCGAAATCCTTAAGGAAGCGTTGCCAGGCGTCTCCCGTGTTGCCGTGCTGTGGGAGGATCCATTTGGGCGTAGCGCGCTCGGCGATCTTCAACGCGCGGCGCGCTCCTTGAGTGTACAACTCGAACTCGTGGGGGTTCGCAAGGCGCAGGAATTGGAGAGCGCCTTCAAAACTGCGAGGGCGAAGAGAGCGGGCGCGATCTTACTGGTCTGGTCCCCCACCTTCTATGTGCACCGTGCCGAGGTTGCGGCGCTGGCTCTGCGGACACGGATGCCGACGGTCGCGGCCTTTGCGGTCGAGAATGGCGCGCTGATTTCCTATGGCGCAGATAACGCAGAGACCTTCAAACGCGCGGCCTATTATGTGGACCGCCTGCTCAAGGGCGCCAAGCCTGGCGAGTTGCCGGTGGAGCAGATGTCCAAGCTCAAGCTTTCAGTCAACCTGAGGACAGCGAAGACGCTGGGCATCACGATCCCCGAGTCGATCCTGCAGCGTGCAGACGAGGTGATCCGGTGAGTCTCGGGAACGACACCCCCTCCCTCTCCCTCCCCCGCAAGCGGGGGAGGGTTGGGGTGGGGGCAGCACGAAGGACATTTCTGCTCCTTGCCGTCCTGCTCGCGCTCGCGACAGGTATCGGGAACGCCGAGTCGAGCCGCGATCAGCTGCGCCGGCTGGTGGAAAAGTGTCTCGGTACCGAACGTGCCAGTGACTGCCCGGCGCTGGTGGCGGATCAAGATCCCGCGGACGAGGCGAGCTGCAAGAAGACCACCCAGATCTGGGAGAGAAGCGCGGACTTCGTCGTCATCCGCGATCTCAAGGAGTGCGGATGCCCGAGCTCATTCCGGCACGGGCTCGCCATGCCTCTGACCTACGTTTCGGGAGTAGAGGCGGACGAGCCGCCGGAGGGAATCTGGCAGTTCGCGTGGGACGCTGGGCGCAAACGTTTCGCCGATCCCGCCACCGTGGCGCTGGCGGTCAACTCCCGGCTGCAGCGAAGCCAGGATCAGCTTCATGTTCACATCGTAGAGCTGGCCGACGGGGCGCGCAGCAGATTTCCTCCGGGATACAGCGCGAATCTCGCTGACCTCAGCCATGTCTGGGCAGAGGCAAGAGCCCTGGCGCGCGAAAAGAACCTGCAAGACTACGGTGTTCTGGTCACTCGAGCGCCCGGGAATGGGTTCACGCTGCTGATCACCGAAGGCGATTTTGCGCACAGCCCCGAGGGGCTGTACACACGCTATCGATGCCACTGACCTCTTACCGTCATTCCGACTTTCACCGGCATGACGATGATGGAACAGGACACAGGAGTAAGGCATGCGCATCAGCAACATCGGCTTGATGACCCCTGGAGACATGGGCCAGGCGCTCGCGCAGCAGATCAGCGCCAAGGGCTTCAAGGTTCGCACTGCGCTCGACCGACGCAGCGAGCGCAGCCGCACGCTGGCGCGCGCAGCGGAATTGGTCGACCTCGGCACCATCGGGCGACTGATCGTTGAATGCGACGTCGTGCTCTCGGTGATGAATCCAGGAGCAGCTCTCGATTTCGCGCGCGAAGCCGCGGACGCGCTGCGTGCGAGTGGCCGCGCCACGCTGATCGTGGACTGCAACGCGATTGCGCCAGCCACCGCCCACGAAATCGCTGGTGTGATCGAACGCGCCGGCGGACGCTTTCTCGACGCCGGCATCATCGGGCCACCGCCGCGCGGGGGCGCGAAGACCACTCTGTACGTATCGGGCCCAGGTGCGGCCGATCTCGAGCAACTCGCCGGCCCCCAGCTCGCCGTGCACGTCG
The DNA here is from genome assembly GCA_035622675.1 of Burkholderiales bacterium. Taxonomy (GTDB): domain Bacteria; phylum Pseudomonadota; class Gammaproteobacteria; order Burkholderiales; family SHXO01; genus SHXO01. The sequence goes on from DASPUW010000409.1 coordinate 4,477, forward strand.
TGAGCGACCGCATCGGGGATGCGAGCGCGGTGAAGATGTGCTACGGCGCCCTTAACAAGGGCACTCAGGCGCTATGGCTCGAGGTTCTGATCGCCGCCGAGCGGCTTGGGGTCGCTTCTGTGCTGGAGCAGCAACTACGTCAGTCGCGCGCGGACCTCCACGACTGGGTCCTGGGGCAGTTTCCGGCCATGCCGCCTAAAGCCTATCGCTGGGTGCCGGAGATGGTCGAGATATCCAAGACGCTCGCTTCCGCTGGCATCACCCCGAGAGTGTTCCAGGGCGCCGCGGACATCTACACATTCGTTTCGGCAACGGCGCTCGGGAGCGAGACTCCCGAGAACCGCGACCGGACGCGAAGCGGTAGAGACATCGTACGGCTTTTGGCTCAGCAGGCCCCGGACGCTCCTGGCTAAAAAAATGCCCGCGTGGGATGCGGGCAAAAAGGGGCTACGGCGCCATTAGGCGCCATCCGCAAGCTCACTAGACGAGCCACCCCGAGGCTGCGCAGACCAAGTGGTCGCGGACAAGCCAGATCTCGTTGCGATATGCTGGTGCTCAAAGTGATGTCGCAACAGGAGATTCACAGATGATCGAGCGGCGGCCGTTCGGGCGTACCGGCCATTCGAGCTCGGTGACGCTGTTCGGCGCCGCGGCGCTCTCGCGAGCGAGCCAGGCGGATGCCGATCGCGCGCTCGAAGTGCTGCTGCGCCATGGCGTCAACCACATCGATACCGCGTC
>DASPUW010000410.1:0-3363 GCA_035622675.1 Burkholderiales bacterium
CCCTTGACTCGGACGATCTTGCGATTCTCGTAGGGTCCCGGGGCGGCGCGGCCGACATCGCGCAGGCGAATGGGATAGCCGTTCACCTCCTTGATGACCATGTTGTTGAATTCTTCCGGCGAGCGCAGATCGGTGCGCGCCTGCACCGTGAACTCGCGCTGCGTGCTTTCGATCCGCCCGCTCGGAGAATCCAGGTTCTCGCGGTTCAGCGCGTCCTCCACGTCCTGCGCCGTGAGACCCTGGGCTGCGAGACGCTCGCGGTCGAGCCACACGCGCATGGCGTACTTGCGCTCGCCGCCGATGATGACCGACGCCACGCCGGGCAGCGCCTTGAGCGGATCCGTGAGATAACGGTCGGCGTAGTCCGACATCTCCATCGGGGTGTGGCGGTCGCTCGACATCGCGATCCACATGATGGGCTGCGCGTCGGCCTCGATCTTGGACACGACGGAATTGTCCGAAGCAGCGGGTAGCTGCTTGCGGATGCGCGCCACGCGATCGCGCACGTCGTTGGCGGCGCCGTCGATCTCACGCGAGGCGACGAAGGTGATGGTGATCTGGCTGACTTCTTCCCGGCTCTGGGACTTGATGGTCTTGATGCCCTCGATCCCCGACAGCGAGTCCTCGAGCGGCTGCGTGATGGCGCTCTCCATCACCTGGGCGGTGGCACCTTTGTAGACGGTGCGCACGGAGACCACTGGAGGATCGATGTTCGGGTACTCGCGCACGGCCATGCGCGTGAAGGACAAGGCGCCGACCAGCACGATGATGAGGCTCATCACCGTGGCCAGCACCGGCCGCCGAATGGAAATGTCGGACAAGACCATGGAACGATCCTCCTGCTAGAGCGTCAGCCCGCCAGAGTCAGCGTGCCGGGCCTGTTCAGCGCCGCCTTGGGCGACGACGGAGCTGGCAGCACCATGACCGGTGCGCCGTCCTTGAGCTTGATCTGCCCGTCCGTCACGACTACGTCGTTCGCGGCCAGCCCCTTGAGCACCTCGACCTGACCAGGGCGTCGAACGCCGAGCTCGATCTTGGTGAGCGCGGCTTTGCCGTCGACAACCCGGAAGACAAAAGTGTCGCGTCCTTGCGGCCAGATGGCTTCTTCCGGGATCAGGATCGCGTTCTGCCGCGTCGACAGCAGCACGTTCACGCGCGCGAACATCCCCGGACGCAGCCTCGCTTGAGGGTTGGGAATCTGCGCCCGCACCAGGATGGTCCTGGTCTTCTCGTCAACCGCTGGCTCGAGTGCGTAGATCTTGCCCTTGAAGGAGTCCGTCGGATACGCATCGACGAGGATGGTCACTTCCTGGCCGGGCTTGATCTGCGACAAATACATCTCGGGCACGCGGAAGTCGAGCTTGACGAAGCTCAAATTCTCCAGCCGCACGATGTCGTCGCCCGCTTTGACGTACGCCCCCGGACTCACCTGGCGCAGGCCGAGGACGCCGGTGAAGGGAGCCGAAATGGTGGTCTTGGATAGCAGCACCTCGTCCTGCTGCTGCTTGGCCACTGCGCGGTCCATGTTTCCCTTGGCTACATCGAGCGCTTCTTTGCTGATGAAGTTCTTCTCGAGCAGTTCCTTGGCCCGCTCGTAGCGCTGCGTCTCGGTCTTCGCATCCGCTGTTGTCGCCGCCAGCTGAGCCCGGTACTCGGACGGGTCAAGGCTCACGAGGTGGGTTCCCCTCTGCACCAGCTGGCCCTCCTGGAAAGGCAAGCCGACCACCCGGCCGGCGATCTCGGGGCGGATGACTACCGAGTCGGCGGCGATCAGAGTGCCGACAGCGCTCACGTCGGACTGAACGGTCGCGACCTTGACGTGTTCGGCTTTCACCGGCAGGCCCATCGGTTTTGCCGGGGCGGCCGCAGCAGCCGGCGTTTTTTCCGGCGCCGCCGAGCCGGCGGCGGCCGGCTTGCTCTGGTCGGCCGGCTTGTTCTGCGGACTGGCCGCAGCTTCGTCCTTCTTCCCGCACGCGGCCAGGGCAGCAGCGATGACCAAGGCGGCGAGAAGCGCTACAGTACGCAATATCGATGTGTGCAACGGAGTGCCTCGTGCCTCTAGTTGTGATTCGCGAGGGCCGGCGCTCTACCCGGCGTGTGTCAGCCGGCCCGCGATGAGGTATAAGGTTGGGAATTTTACCGCAGTTTTCCGGTCATTAGCGCAACAATTCTAGACGCCGCGTTCCGAAAAGGCACCGCCATGCCCGCCACCAAGCTATCGCTGGACGCACTGCTGGTTCTCGATGCGATCGCCCGCAAGGGCAGTTTTGCCGGGGCCGCCGAGGAGCTGCACCGGGTGCCGTCGGCGATTACTTACACTGTGCAAAAGCTGGAGCAGGATCTCGACGTGCAGCTGTTCGACCGCAGCGGTCATCGCGCAAGGCTGACGCGCGCCGGGGAGGAGCTCCTGCGCGAGGGGCGCTACCTGCTGCGCGCGGCGTCCGACATCGAGTGCCGCGTCCAGCGCATCGCGAAAGGCTGGGAGACGGAGCTGCGCATCGCCTATAACGACATCATCCCGGGTGAGCGACTCTGCCCGTTGGTCGCACAGTTCTACCAAGAGGGTTCAGGCACGCGGCTCCGCCTCTCCTCCGAGATCCTGGACGGCTGCTGGGACGCTCTGTTCTCGGGCCGCGCCGACCTCGTCATCGGCGCCCCGAGCGAGGCCCCGCCTGAGCATGGGGCCGCCGTGCGCCCGCTGGGTGAGGTCCAGTTCGTGTTCGCGATCGCCCCGGACCACCCGCTGGCGCAAGCCCCCGAGCCGGTGCCGGTTTCCGACGTTCTGCAGCATCGCGTCGTGGTCGCCGCCGACACCTCGCGCAACCTGCCGCCGCGCAGCGCGGGCCTTGGCAACGGTCAGGACACTTTGACTGTGCCCACCATGCAGGCCAAGCTCGAGGCGCAGGCCTGCGGACTCGGGGTAGGCTATTTGCCAATGAACATCGCCGCGCCCGCGATCGCTTCGGGTCGGCTGGTCCGCAAAGAAGTGGAGGAGGAATCGCCGAAAGCCACACGCATGTCGCTCGCGTGGCGTCCGCGCGACGCGGGCAAAGCGCTGAAGTGGTGGCTCGAGAAGCTGGAAGAGCCCTCGATCAGACAGGCGCTGCTGGCTTGAGGTGCCCGGCTACAACTTGATACGGCCTGCCAAGATATCTCTGAACATCACCCAGTCACCCGCAAAACTGTAGAGCGGATGGCTGAAAGTCGCAGGCCGGTTCTTTTCGAAGAAGAAGTGCCCGGTCCAGGCGAACGCATAGCCGACCAGCAACCCGAGCAGGACGAACCAGAAGCTGCCCGAGGCGATTGCGGCCGCGAGGCACATCAGACCGAGCGAGCTGCCTGCGAAGTGCAGGCGGCGGCAGG
>DASPUW010000411.1:0-2694 GCA_035622675.1 Burkholderiales bacterium
GGTGTCCTCACGGCCGAGCTGCAGATGAAGCACGACGCCTTGCGCGGCGAGCTGCTCGCGAAGGTGCTGGAGCGCCTCGCCGAGCAGGCGCGCGCAGACCAGGAGCTGATCCAGACCACGTTGCGCAACGTCCAGCAGCACCTTGCCGGTGCTATCGATGCGTTGACCAAGACCACCGACGCCCGCCTCGAGCATATCAGCGGCCGCGTCAACGAGCGGCTGGAAGAGGGCTTCAAGAAGACCAACGAGACTTTCGCGAGCGTCATGGCTCGGCTTGCGACCATCGACGAAGCGCAAAAGAAGATCGACGGCCTCACCACCAACGTGGTCAGCCTCCAGGAGCTGCTTGGCGACAAGCGTTCGCGCGGTGCGTTTGGCGAGGTGCAGCTCGAAGCACTCATCACCAATCTCCTGCCACCGACCGCGTATGTGTTCCAGTACACCCTGTCGAACGGCAGCCGGACCGATTGTGTGCTGATGCTGCCGGAACCCACCGGCATGGTGGCGCTGGATTCCAAGTTTCCGCTCGAGAATTACCATCGCATGTTCGAGCCGGAGATCTCCGAGATCGAGCGCCTCGGCGCGAAGCGTCAGTTCCGGGCCGACATGCGCCGGCACATCGAGGACATCAGCAGCAAATACATCATCCCCGGCGAGACCTCCGACGGAGCGGTGATGTTCGTACCAGCGGAAGCCGTCTTTGCGGAGATTCACGCCCACCACGCCGAAGTGGTTGACTACGCCATGCAGCGGCGCGTGTGGATCGTGTCACCGACCACGATGATGGCGGTGCTCAACACCGCGCGCGCGGTGTTGAAGGACGTTGAAACGCGCCGGCAGGTGCACATCATCAAGGACGAGCTCGCCAAGCTGGGCAGGGAGTTTGGGCGCTTCGACCAGCGCATGAAGCGGCTGGCCGACCATATCCGCCAGGCGCACCAGGACGCCGAGGAGGTACGGGTTACTAGCGACAAGATCTCGCGCCGCTTCTCGCAGATCGAGCGGGTGGAGCTCGATCATCTGGAGAGTGTCACGCGCATGGAGCAGGCCCTGCGCGAGCCGGAGCCGCGCGCGGTACCGGGGCAGGGCGGCTAGGCCGTTCCCGATCCCCGCGTCAGCAGTATGTGGAGCCAGCTCAAGGCATGGCGCCGCAGCCGCATCCTCGCCAGCGCACAACTCGACGAGCGGGCCTGGCGGCTGGCGATGCAGCGCTTCGCGTACGTGCGTGCGTTCTCAGCAGACGAACGGGAGCGGCTCCGCGAGCTCACCATCCTGTTTATGCACGACAAACGCTTCTCCAGCGCGCATGGGCTGCGGCTTACCGACGACATGCGCCTGCACGTAGCGGTGCAGGCCTGCGCGCTGATTCTCAATCTAGGGCTCGAGTACTACCGGGGCTGGCGGGAGATCGTGGTCTACCCGGCCGGCTTCGTGCCGCGACACCAGCATGTGGATGATGCCGGCGTCGTGCACGAAGGCGACGAGGTGTATGCGGGCGAAGCGTGGCTGCACGGGCCGGTGATTCTTTCATGGGCCGACATCGCGGAGAGCGACTATCCGGACGGCGTCAACGTCGTCATCCACGAATTCGCACACAAGCTCGACATGCTGAACGGCAGCGCGAACGGTTACCCGCCCCTGCACCGGGGCATGGACCGGCGCACCTGGAGCGAAGCCTTCAGCGCTGCGTATGAGGACCTTTGTGCGCGAGTCGACGCGGGCGAGGACACCATCCTCGACCCTTACGCGTCGGAGAGTCCCGGTGAATTCTTCGCGGTGTTGAGCGAAGCGTTCTTCGAGCTTCCCGACGTAGTGGAGACCGAGTACCCGCAGGTCTACGCGCAGCTCGCGCAGTTCTACCGCCAGGACCCGCTGGCGAGGCTCGATGGCCTGCGCCGCTCGAGCGCCCTTCGCGTCAGGGCGGACAGAGCCGGCCAGGCTGATCCCGCAGCCGTCGGCGGATGGCCAGTACCGGGGCGGCGAAGATGAGGAGCGCGTTGCGACGCCGCCTGCTGCTCGCGCTATGCCTCGCCCTGCTCCCGCCGAGCGTCTGCGCGGACCCGCAGGTGATGGAGGTGATCACGCTGGGCTACCGGCAAGCCGACGACGTGATTCCACTGCTGCGGCCTCTGCTCGCACCAGGCGGAGCGCTGACCGGCGCCAGCAACCAGCTGATCGTTCGGACCACCCCGGCCAACCTGGCGGAGCTGAAAAAGGTGCTGGCAGTCATGGACTCGAAGCCGAGGCAGCTCATGGTTTCGGTGCGTCAGTCCGCCGCAGCGGATGTCTCGAGGAGCGCAGCATCGTTGTCTGGAAACGTGAGCGCAGGTGCAAATGCGCAAGTTACCGTGCCTCGGCCGCCGGGCACTCAGCGCGAGCCGGGGGTGGCTGTGCAGAGCGGGAGCGCGCAAATCGAGGCCCGCGGCATCAGCAGCAGCGCGACGCCGGAGGCCGGCGTGACGCAGACGCTCCGGGTCCTCGAGGGCAACAGCGCATTCATCCGCACCGGTCAGACGGTCCCCGTCGCGGGCACACAGGTGCGCGGCGGCGGCCAGGTCGCGCAGAACACTCAGTTCGTGGAGGCGGCTAGCGGGTTCTACGTGACCCCGCGCGTGAACGGAGACCGCGTTACGCTCGAGATCAGCACGCAACGCGACCGCGTGCGCAACCCCAACACAGGGACAATCGACCTCC
>DASPUW010000412.1:0-8426 GCA_035622675.1 Burkholderiales bacterium
ACTGCTATTCGATCCGGCGACTGTCGGGCGCGGCAAGGCTCAACGCGTATTCGATCTGCCGGCGGGCGCCTCGCGCCTGGTTACGCCCGGCCTGGGTGTGCACGGGGTCTGGGTCAACGGCCAGCGGATCGCCGATGCCGGGGGCATGCCGTCAGATGCAGCACTGGCTGGTCAAGTCTTGCGCGCATTTGCCTCATAGTTTCAACTTGGCGTGCTCTATTGTTCCGCTCACGCGAAAGTGCGGTGATCCATCGGTTTGCGGCCGTCTGCTACGTCCGTGGCGCTTCTTAACTCGACTGTGAACGTGGGACCTCTCGCTGGACTGCGCGTCCTCGAGCTTGGTACGCTGATCGCCGGCCCGTTCTGCGCGCGTCTGCTGGCGGAGTTCGGCGCCGAGGTGATCAAGATCGAAGCGCCAGACGGCGGCGACCCGCTGCGCACCTGGCGCAAGCTGTACAAGGGCACCTCGCTGTGGTGGCTTGCGCAAGCGCGCAACAAGAAATCGGTCACCGTCAATCTGAAGCATCCCGAAGGACAGGAGATCGTGCGTGCAATTGCGCGCAATTGCGACATCGTGGTGGAGAATTTCCGCCCCGGCGCGCTGGAGAAATGGGACCTCGGCTACGAGCGGCTTGCGGCCGACAACCCCGGCCTGGTGATGGTGCGCTTGTCCGGCTACGGTCAGAGCGGCCCGTATCGCGACCAGCCTGGTTTCGGCGCGATCGGAGAAGCAATGGGCGGCGTACGCTTTGTCACGGGCCATCCGGACCGGCCGCCGGTACGCGCCGGCATCAGCCTGGGTGACTCGATCGCCGCCATGTATGGCGTTATCGGCGCGTTAATGGCGGTTCACGCCCGCAGCGCCAACGGCGGCCGTGGCCAGGTTGTGGACGTGGCGTTGTACGAATCCGTGTTCAGTCTGATGGAGAGCCTGCTGCCTGAGTACGATATGTTCCAGTTCGTGCGCACGCGCAGCGGCGCGTCGCTTCCTGGCATCGTGCCATCCAACACTTACGTCACGCGCGATGGCAAGTACATCGTCATCGGCGCCAACGCCGACAGCATTTTCAAGCGCCTGATGACGGCCATCGGGCGCACGGATCTGGCCGACGACCCGGGCCTGGCGCGCAATGAGGGACGCGTCGCGCGCACCGAAGAGCTAGATCAGGTGATCGGTGGCTGGTGCGCGCAACACGACCTGGATCACGTGCTGCAGGTGCTTGCGGCGGCGGAGGTGCCGAGCGGCAAGATCTACGACATCGCCGACATCGTGCGCGACGTACACTTCCAGGCGCGCGGCATGCTGGAGACGCATCGATTGCCCGATGGCGTAAGCGTGAAGCTGCCCGGTATCGTGCCCAAGCTGTCGGACACCCCGGGCACTACGCGCTGGGTGGGCCCCCACCTGGGAGAGCACACCGAGGAGGTGCTGCGCGCGCTGGGCTATGCCGAGCCGGATATCGCCCGGCTTCGCGCTGCGGGCGTGATCTAAGCGCGCTGCACCGCCTGGCTTGCAAGCACTCTTGATGGGGTGTGCGCGGCCAGCTCAAGCTCCGGTACTACGACTTTCCCTCCGCGACCTCTCCGCTCTTGAGGCACGCGCCCAGCGCTACCGGATTCTGCTCGAGCCAACGCATGGAGAAGCTCTCGGCCTGCTCTTTCGTGGCCGACTGCCGCAGGTTTGTTGGCATTGAGCGCACGATCTTCGGAATGACGCACTGGCAGTAGGCCACCGAGAAGGCTTCGGTGCGGTGGCCTTGGGCCATCGCCGCGTTGACGCAGGATGCGACACCTGCCGCGATCTCGGCCCTTTCGTCCGCTCCAGCTGCCCCGCTCCAGGGGATCAGACCGAGGGCCCCTAGCACGATAAATGTAACCGCCTTGTTCATGGCTAAAGCTCCTGAAGGTTGAAAGAGGGACCAACCCGGTCCCGAAAGCTCGCAAACCATGACCGCAGAGCAAGATCGACACCACCGGCCGAGAGGAACAAAACTTGCTGGCAGGACCCGACGGACCACTATTCCAGGTGGATTGCCGCGCCCCCACTGGCCGATGCCCGAGCAAGACCCAGGCTCGGCCCGGCCACAAAATGCGAGGGATGAGCATGCTCGGATGGAATAAGAACAAATCGGATCATCCCATGGCGGATGACAAGGCAGCCAAGCAATTCCTCGCCGAGCTGCCAGCGGCGGACTCGTTCAAGCTGCTCGAGGAGGTGAGCTTCTGGCTGGACGCCACCCGCACCGCTGAAGGCCTCAAACCGTTGCGTGCCTACGAGATCGTCGAACAGCTCGACGCGGTCGCCCGGGCCCACCAGCGCAAACTCGCGCAAGAATTTCTCGCCAGCGGCAATCGACGGCAGCGATTCCAGGAGCTGCGCATCTGGAACGTCCAGGTCGAGCTCTGTCGCCAGCTCGGTGCGACATACGAGTACTGCCTCACTCAGGTCCTTTCCGGCGCATCGGGCTCGGGCACCCTCAAGCCCCTCACGCCGGTGCTCGCCTGCCGCGCGATTCGTGCGCTTGCCCTCGAGCTGAAGTGGGCATTGCTGCGCTATGCACCGGTCGATCCGACACTGTGGGGGCGCCTCGGGACTCTGTACGCGCAGGCGGAGAAGGGTCGCTTCGCTGACAAGAGCTGTGTCGTCTATGCGGGCATGGGGCCGGAGTCCACCGTCCAGCGCGAGTACCTCAAGGCGCTGATGCTGAGCATGTCTGCAACCGACAGCCTGCTGCCGCGAAAAGTCGAGGTGGCTGAGCGGATCGTCGCTGATCTATGTGCGCACTTCGTGCTGAGCGCCGAGCGCGGCAAGGGGTGCCACTATTACGTGGATCTCGCGGTCGCACGGCCGCCTGCGCGCCTCGTCGGGCAGGCTCCGAGCGAGCCGACGATGCGCTACTTCGGGCCCGGCACGGGCTGTAAAGCAGCAGCGAAACTGATCGCGGCGATCACGAACAGCGGCGCCATCCCGTCAGACATGAACCTGGGCGGCAATTACGAGTCCAGTCTGGTGACGGACGTTCTACATCACCTCGCGCGCTACTGGGCGCCGATGCCCCCGGCCCGCGCTCAGGAGCGGCGCCGTTCCTTTGTGCGTCTGCACGTGGTGCACGACTTCGAAGACATCGTGGCCATCATTTCGGGAGAGTCCACCGACCTCACGTTCTCGGAGAGCATCGAGACGTGGACGGTAGAAAACGAAAGCGAAGGCGGCTATGGCGCGGTCATAACGCAGACCAAGGGCGATTGGCTGAAGGTGGGAGCACTGCTCGGGATCAAGCTGGAGGAAGGTGCCGCTTGGGGTGTGGGTATCGTGCGGCGTATCAACAGCGCTACCGGCCAGCAGTGCTATGTCGGCATCGAGACGCTGGCCAAGGGCGGGGCGCGCGTCAAGCTGTATCCGGTGGGGGGGCGCAACGCGCAGTCGGGTGAAGACGCGCTACTGCTTCCGTCCAGCGCAGCCGACAGCAGCGGCCGCGGCGAGCTGAACCTGCTGATGCGCCTGGGCAGCTTCTCGCCGCGCCAGAGTTTCCAGATGCGCGCCTACGAGCGCGACTACCTGCTCGTGCCCAAGCAGCTGGTGGAGGGCGGGCAGGATTTCGACATGGCGAAGTTTCGCGTGATGCAGCGCGCCGCGTGAGACCGCTGTGCCCGTCCCGCCCCTGATTCAGCCGCGGGCGAGCCTCTTCAACCACTCACCGATCGTATCGATCTCCTCGGGGCACACCGAGTGTGGCATGTCGTACTCATGCCACTCCACCGGGAAGCCGAGCGTCAGCAGGCGCCTGCACGAGGCCTGCGCCAGCCTGGGTGGCACGACCGGGTCTTTGGTGCCGTGGCACATCAGGATAGGGAGGTCGCGGTTGGCATCGCTCAGCTCGGCTTCGACTTTGTCGGGCAGCGGCAGATAGGTCGACAAAGCGATTACGCCTGCGAGGCGTTTCGGGTAGCGCAGACCGCAGTGCAGGGCCATCGCGCCACCCTGAGAGAATCCCGCAAGAACGACGCGCCGGGCCGGCAGGCCGCGGCCAATTTCGCGCGCGATCAACTGATCTACCGCCAGCTGCGATTCGCGCACGCCGTTCTCGTCCTCCTTGAGCGACAAGTCCTGGTAGCCGATGTCGTACCACGCACGCATGACGTAGCCGCCGTTGATGGTGACAGGGCGCAGCGGCGCGTGGGGAAAGATGAAACGGACCGCGAGTCCGTTCAACCGCAGCTCGGGGACGATGGGAACGAAATCGTTGCCGTCCGCGCCCAGGCCGTGCATCCAGATCACGCTGTAGGCTGGCTGCGTTCCAGTTTCGGTCTCGATGGTGGGGAGCAGTGCTGCGGGCATGGTTCTTGGGCGAAATTCGAGCAAACACGCCAGGCGCGTAAACGCAAGGATCGCGCCCGCAGGCGCGGTACGCGAATCTGCGCCGCCCTCGTGTGTCAGGTTGGCGGAGGTCGAATGGCGGACTTGGGCCGGAAGCTCTTCACCACCGATTCGTCGGTCTCGATGTAGGGCCCGCCGATCAGATCGATGCAGTAAGGAACGGCCGAGAAAATGCCGTGCACCAGCACTTTGCCGTCAGCGCCCCTGACCCCTTCGAGCGTCTCGCGAATCGACTTGGGCTGACCGGGTAGGTTGATGATCAGCGATTGCGCGCGGACGACGGCTACCTGCCGCGACAGAATCGCCGTGGGCACGTAGTGCAGGCTGATCTGCCGCATCTGCTCGCCGAAGCCCGGCATGACCCTGTCGGCGACCGCCAGCGTCGCCTCGGGCGTCACGTCGCGCGGCGCCGGACCGGTGCCGCCCGTGGTCAGTACCAGATGACAGCGCTCAGCATCCGTCAGCTCCTTGAGCGTTGCTTCGATCTGCGGCCGCTCGTCCGGAATCAGGCGCGTGACCATGCTCCATGGTGTAGTGAGCGCGCGCCCAAACCACTCCTCCAGGGCAGGGAGACCCTCGTCTCGATAGACGCCGCGCGAAGCGCGGTCGCTGATCGATACCAGCCCGATCTTGAGCTCATGCGGGTTCATGTGAAGCCGATTCTAGCGGCAGCGGCGCACGGTGTGAATCAGCTCTCCTGCGGCGCTTCGGCGGGCACGATCTGCCGCAGCTCGCGCAGCAGCGCACGGAAACTGTGCGGTGGTTTGCCCTGCGCCCGCTCGCGCTGTGCTTCGAGCACCAGCGTGCGCAGCTTTGCCTCGTCGCAGCCAGGGTAACTGCGTGTCAGCTCGCCCAGCGCACCGTCCTCCTGAATGAGCCGGGTGCGCCAGCGCTCGAGCCGGTGAAGATGCGCGCTGGCGGTGCGTGGTCCGGCCTTGAGCGCGCTCAGGTTGGCGAGGATGGTGGTCCTGTCCGCCTGGTGCATCAATCGGCCGATATACCGAAGCTGACGCCGCAGCGCCCCGAACTTGCTGATGTTACGGGCCTCGAGCACGGCTTCGAGCAGCGGCTCAGGCAGCTGGAGGCGTGCGAGCTGCGCAGGGGTGAGCAGGGTGAGCTCTTTGCCCAAATCCTGCAGACCCAGGCTTTCGCGCTTGCGTTGGGTTCTGCTGATCGCAGGCGGATCGACGGGCGCCTTCGTCGCACTGCGTTCGGTCGAGCGTGCCATCGCTGGTATCATACCAATGCGCGGCGGTGCTACGCGCCGCGTCCTCGGAACAGCATCTACCAGCCATCGCCCCGTGTCAGACAGCGAGTTTTCCCACAGCTTCGACGAGCTGCGGCAGATCGCGCAGGATGTGCTCGATCACGCCCGCGCCAAGGGCGCGAGCGCTGCCGAGACGGAAGTGAGCGAGGGCTTTGGGCAAGGTGTGACGGTACGACGCGGCGAGCCCGAGACGATCGAGTACAACCGCGACAAAGGCGTTGGGGTCACCGTCTACATCGGCCGCCAGCGCGGGCACGCCAGCACCTCGGATTTCGGGCGCAACGCCGTTCGCGAGACGGTAGAGGCGGCGCTGTCGATCGCGCGCTTCACCGCCGTTGACGAGGCAGCCGGATTGGCCGACGAAGCACTGCTCGCTCGCGATATTGCCGACCTGGATCTTTATCATCCTTGGCAGCTGACAGTAGACGGCGCCATCGCGCTTGCGCGCGAGTGTGAGGCGGCGGCGCTCGCGGTGGATCCGCGCATCACAAACTCCGAGGGAGCGTCGGTTTCGACTCAGCAGTCGCACTTCGCCTACGGAAACACACTCGGGTTTCTGTCCGGCTACCCTGGCTCGCGCCACACGATCATGTGCTCGGTGATCGCGGGTGCGGGCGACGCCATGCAGCGCGACGATTGGTACAGCGTCGCGCGCGCACACACGGAGCTCGAGGACGCCGTCGAGGTTGGCAGGCGCGCGGGCCAGCGCTGCGTACGTCGCCTCGGCGCGCGCAAGCTCGCCACCACGCAGGCGCCGGTCCTGTTCGAAGCCCCGGTCGCCTCCGGCCTGCTGGGGCATTTCGTGGGCGCCGTGAGCGGCGGCAGCCTCTACCGCAAGGCTTCCTTCCTGCTTGACAGTCTTGGCCAGCAGGTGTTCTCGCCGCCTGTACGCATACACGACGTCCCCGATCTCAAGCGAGGCCTCGCGAGCAGCCCGTTCGACGACGAGGGTGTGGCCACCCACCGCCGCGATATCGTCCAGCACGGCGTGCTGCAGGGCTACTTTCTTGGCAGCTACGCGGCGCGCAAGCTGGGCATGGCTTCGACCGGCAACGCTGGCGGCAACCACAACCTCATCCTGGACAGCACCGGTGAAGACTTCGGGGCATTGCTGAGGAAAATGGGCCGGGGCTTGCTCGTGACCGAGCTGCTCGGCATGGGCGTGAACCAGGTCACGGGCGACTACTCGCGAGGCGCGGCGGGGTTTTGGGTGGAAGGCGGGGAGATCGCCTATCCGGTGCAGGAGATCACCATCGCCGGCGACCTCAAGGACATGTTCCGGGGCATCGTTGCGGTGGGCACGGATGTGGTGGTTCGCGGCTCGCGCCAGTGCGGCTCGATCCTGGTCGACCGCATGACCATAGCGGGGCAGTGATGGCCACGCACGCGGTGCGTCGAATCCTGGGCATGGGCGGGCCGCCACCGGGAGACAACGCGCGCGCCCATCTGTGGGAGCGCCGGCTGCATGGCGTGATGATCGCCATAGCGCTCGCGTCGGTCTTGTCGATCTATGGCACAGAAGTTTCCGAGGACTCGCGGCTGCACGCGGCCGGTCGCGTGCTGGAATGGGTCATCTTCCTCGCTTTTGCCGCGGAGCTCAGCTGGATGGTTCGGGTCTCGAGCCACAAGCTGCGCTACCTCGCGAATAACTGGCTCGACCTGTTGATCGTGCTGTGCGCCGGATTGGCACTGGCGGGCGCCGACAGCGAGTGGGTCGCGCTCGCCCGGCTGCTGCGACTCGCCACGGTAGCAATGCTTCTCACGCGCGCTGCCGCGCCGCTGCGCGGTTTGTTCAGCCCGGGCGGGCTGCCCTATGTGCTGGGTTTGGCGATCGTGGCGTTCCTGCTGGCCGGGGCTGGTTTCTACTGGCTCGAGCCCAGCGTGCACAGCTTCGCGGAGGGGTTGTGGCTTGCGTTCACCACCGGCGCGACGGTGGGGTACGGCGATATCGTTCCGACCAACACCGCGTCGCGCTTGTTCGCAGTGCTCATCGTCCTCGTGGGTCTCACGATGTTCTCCTTAGTTACGGCCAGCATTGCGGCTTTCTTCGTCGGTGAGGACGAGAAGCTCATGCGCCGGCAGATGCACCGCGACGTTCAAGATGTAAAGCAGGACATGGCGCAGCTGATCAACGACGAAGAAGCGCAGCTTCGGCGCGAGCTGCACGCCGACATCCGGCGTTTGCGCGAAGAACTGACGCGCCTGCGCGAGGAGTCAGGAGGTCGGTCATGAGATTGCTGCCTGGAGTCCTGGTTTTCACGCTGCTCGCCGGCTGCGCCACGACGCCAAAGATGGAGCCGCTGGACGTGACTCTGTCCGACATCGCGCCCGGGCAGATGGGCATACTCGAGCAGCAATTTCAGGTCAAGCTGCGCGTGCAGAATCCGAACAACTTCGACATTCCGCTGGACGGCGTAGCGTGCCAGATCGAGCTGAACGACAAGGCCTTCGCCAAGGGTGTCGGGCAGCAATCGGTTACGGTGCCCAAATTCGGGGAAGCTGTTCTGGACGTCAACGCAGTCAGCAGCTTGTCCGGTGTCTTGGCGCAGCTGTCCCAGTTTACGCAGGGCGGGCCCGACAAGCTGCGCTATCGCGTCAAGGGCAAGCTGTACCGCACTGACGGAACCAGCATTCCCTTCGACCAGCTGGGTGAGATCCAGCTCTCGGGCCTGGCCGGAAGCAAGGAGTAGAGCAACTCGCCGTCGCGAGCGTCAAGGGCCGCGCTTCAGCCAGCCACAGAGCTGACGCACATCCACATTTCCGCCCGACAGAATTACGCCC
>DASPUW010000413.1:0-2302 GCA_035622675.1 Burkholderiales bacterium
GGGCTGGGCCAGCGTCTTTTCTTTCTGCACGACGGGCGCACATCCGATCTGCGGGTCGCAATCGAGCAGCATCGGAGCAGTGGTTCCGAAGCGAACACCGTGGTCTTGCACTTCGACCAGCTGGCCGAGCCTGACAAGCAGCACCTGCTCAATTTCCTTCGGTCACTGTGATCTGTCTCAAGCGCAGACAACCTTCTTGCGCCCTCGCGCGATGCTGAAGTCCTTTCCGTCGCTCTGAGCAAGGTTCACGTAAGCATGCCTGACCATAGTTGGGCAGGACTTTTTCGATGCACGCTCTGCGAAGCTTGAGCGATGACTCTGCGCAGCACCCTTTGAGCTGTGTATTGCGGAACGAGCCTTCCACGGCCTCGACGCGTGCGTGGCGGCGAACCGAAGCGCGCTGCAACCCGCGCGCTTTGCTTCGTTCTTGCCGCAACGTGGGCTGGCGCCTCTATCTCGGACACCCGGGAAGCGAGCGCGATACCCGCTGTGGCTCTCATCAATCCGGCGCCACAAGTGCCGCATTTCACCCGGCTCATTCGCGACACCTTCCGCGAGCTCGGGTACGAGCCCGGGCGCAACCTGAACTACATCGAGCGTTGGGCCGGGGGCAGCGAGGACCAGCTTCGGCGCGACGCGGCGGAGCTCGCTGAGCGCAAGGTGGACGCCATCATCGCTGGCACGTCAGCGGGGGTGCGAGGCGCGGTAGGCGCGAGCCGGACAATCCCGATCGTCGCCGTCGACATGGAAAGCGACCCGGTGGCCAATGGCTGGGCAGCAAGCCTAGCCAAGCCGGGGCGCAACGTAACCGGCTTCTTCCTGGATCTGCCCGAGTTGAGCGGCAAGCGCCTCGAGCAGGTGAAAGAGCTGGTTCCACGCCTTTCTCGAGTCGCTGTTCTGTACGATGCCATGCTCGATCCGGCTCCGATACGCGCGATGGAGACCTCAGCTCGGTCACTGGGCCTGAGCGTGGTGATGTTGCGGGTGCAGCGGCCCGGCGAGCTGAGTCGCGCGTTCGACACCGCGGTACGCAAGCGCGCGCAGGCGGTGCTGATGATGCCGTCGCCGATGCTGGAAGTGAGCGCCAGTCAGATCGCCGATCTCGCGGTTAAGCACCGGCTGCCGCTCGCCGGAGCGTTCCCCTCTCTCGCCGATGTCGGCTTTCTCTACACGTACGGACCCAACGTGGACGATCTGGTGCGCCGCTCGATCGTCTATGTCGATCGGATCCTGAAAGGGGAAAGGCCGGACAATCTGCCCATTCAGCGCCCGGCAAAGTTCGACTTTGTGCTGAACACCAAAACCGCCGCCGCCATCGGGATCAAATTCCCGCCGACGTTTTTCCTGCAGGCGGATCGTGTGATCAAGTGACTCGGTTCGTTCGCCCCTGGCGACGGGACAGTGCAGGGCAGAGCGCGGCCACGATGACGAACAGAACAAACCACACGAGCGCCCATTCTGGGATGGAAAGCCCCAGGAACTTCCATACCACTTTGGCGCAGTCCCCTTCGCCCTTGAACACTTTGGGGAGCACCTGCGCCAGCGGCATCGATTCCAGCATGTAGGCGAGATCCGGCCCGCAGTCGAGCGCGTTGGGCGGATTGTGCTGGAGCCAGGTCTGACGCGCGGCGATCGCTGCGCCGCCGATCGCCGACAACGACACGAGCGCGCTGTAGATCCACGTCCCGATCCTGCCCGCGCCGTGGATCGCTGCGACCAGCGCGATCAACCCGGTGACCACGAAGGCATAGCGCTGCAGGATGCACAGCGGGCACGGCTCCAGGTGCTCGACGTGCTGAAGGTACAAGCCGAAAGCCATCAGCCCCGCGCACGACAGGAAGATCGCCGCATAGATCCAGCGCGGGCGCAGCAGCGCTGACATCATCGCCTCGCGTCAGACGGCGGCGAGCGCACAGTCGAGATCGGCGATCAGGTCCTCGACGTCTTCGATGCCCACCGACAGGCGCACCAGATTGTCGGTGAGCTTGAGCTCGGTGCGCCGTTGCGCCGGAAGGGAAGCGTGGCTCATGAGCGCAGGATGGCCAATCAAGCTCTCGACGCCGCCCAAGCTTTCCGCCAGAGTGAACAGCTCGCAGCGCTCGAGGAAGCGCCTGGTGCCCGCCAGATCTGTCTTCAGGTACGCCGCGATCATGCCGCCGAACGCCCGCATCTGGGTGGCGGCAAGCGTGTGCTGCGGGTGCTTGGGCAGCCCGGGATAGACCACTCGCTCGGTCTTGGGGTGCGCGTCCAGCCAGTGGGCGATGGTGAGGGCGTTGTAGCAGTGCTGATGCATGCGCAGCGG
>DASPUW010000414.1:0-2565 GCA_035622675.1 Burkholderiales bacterium
CACTGTGCCGGCACCGACTCCGGGTTCTCTAGCCAGGCCTCGTACAGCTCCTCGATAAAGGGCGCGTTGCCGCCGAACAGATAGGAAGTACTCAGCGATTCCTTCAGCGCGCGGACATGTCTTGCCTCCGAGGGCTTGCGACAACTCTAGATGGGGTTCGGCGCGGCCGGGTTCAATTCCGGCATGCGCCGGGCCGCGCCGCTCGCCGGTGGGATCGAGGTGTGCAGGTACGCGGAGCAGTCCCGCACTGGTCAATCTCGCGTCCGCATCGAGCGGCGGCTCAGGTCTGCATGGCGATCGGAACCACGTCGCGCTTGGTCGAGCCGACGAACAGCTGGCGCGGCCGTCCGATCTTCTGATCCGGGTCAGCGATCATCTCGTTCCACTGCGCTACCCAGCCTACGGTCCTGGCCAGCGCGAAGACGGCCGTGAACATGCTGGTCGGGATGCCGATCGCGCGCTGGACGATACCCGAGTAGAAGTCGACGTTGGGATACAGCTTTTTCTCGACGAAGTACTCGTCTTCCAGCGCAATGCGCTCGAGCTCCAGGGCCAGCTTGAACAGGCGATCGTCGTGCAGACCGAGCTCGCCCAGGACCTCATGACAGGTTTCGCGCATGAGCTTGGCGCGCGGGTCGTAGTGCTTGTACACGCGATGGCCGAATCCCATCAGGCGGAACGAGTCGTTCTTGTCCTTGGCGCGCTGGATGAACTGGCCGATGCGCGACACGTCGCCGATCTGCTCCAGCATGTTGAGAACGGCTTCGTTGGCGCCGCCATGCGCCGGCCCCCACAAGCAGGCGATGCCCGCAGCGATGCAAGCGAAGGGGTTGGCTCCGGAGGAGCCGGCCAGGCGCACTGTCGAGGTCGAGGCATTCTGCTCGTGGTCGGCATGCAGGGTGAGAATTCGGTCGAGCGCGCGAGTGAGGACCGGGTTCGGCTTGTACTCGTCGCACGGCGTACCGAACATCATGTGCAGAAAGTTCTCCACGTAGCGCAGCTTGTTGCGCGGGTACATGAAGGGCTGCCCCATGTTGTACTTGTAGCACATGGCGGCGATGGTCGGCACCTTGGCCAGCAGGCGCACTGCGGAGATCTCGCGGTGCTCGGGATTGTTGATATCGAGCGAGTCGTGATAGAAGGCGGACAGCGCGCCGACCACGCCGACCATAACCGCCATCGGGTGCGCGTCGCGCCGGAAGCCAGAGAAGAACCGCACCAACTGCTCGTGCACCATGGTGTGGCGTCCGATATTAGCGTCCCATTCGCGCTGCTCGCTGAGGGTCGGAAGCTCGCCCTTCAACAGCAGGTAGCACACCTCGAGAAAGTCGCACTTTTCCGCCAGCTGCTCGATCGGGTAGCCGCGATAGAGCAGCACTCCCTGGTCGCCGTCGATGTAGGTGATGGCCGACTTGCAGCTGGCCGTCGACATATAGCCCGGGTCGTAGGTGAACTTGCCGGTCTTGCCGTACAGATTGCGAATGTCGACGACCTCCGGCCCGACAGTCCCGGACAGCACGGGAAGATCGACTGGCGGCGTGCCGTCATCGAAACTGAGCGTGGCCGTTCGCGGCTGGGTGGGTGGTCTCTCCGGACGGTTCATGGCAGGCTCGTGCGTTGCGTCAAATTGCACAATAGTACAAGACTTTGGCGGGGACGGCAGCGGTTGTGCGGATGCACATCTAGCTTCCCTAGGCCTCTCGCAGCAGGCCCACGACGGCGGCGGCATCACCCGACTCGGGCTGAGATCGTCCGCAGACCAAATCCCAAAGCTCGGTATCGGAACACTCGAGCAGGAGCTTGAAGGCGGCACGCTGTCCCGGTGACAAGCGCTGCCATTCGCGGTCGAGAAAACGGGACAGCACGAGATCCAACTCGAGCAGCCCGCGGCGGCAATGCCAGCGCAGGCGATCGAGCTCGCTCATGGCAAGAGCCGCCGGAAGCGTCTTACACGGCGCGACGCACCAGCAGCTCTTTGATGCGGCCGATGGCGGCGGTCGGATTCAGCCCCTTTGGACAGACGTCCACACAGTTCATGATGGAATGACAGCGAAATAGCCGGTACGGGTCTTCGAGGTCGTCGAGGCGCTCGCCGGTAGCCTGGTCACGGCTGTCGGCCAGGAAGCGATAGGCCTGGAGCAGGCCCGCCGGCCCGACGAATTTGTCGGGATTCCACCAGAACGACGGGCACGACGTGGTGCAGCACGCGCACAGGATGCACTCGTACAGTCCGTCGAGAGCCGCACGCTCTTCCGGCATCTGCAGCCGCTCCTTGGGCGGCGGCGGATCGCGGTTGACGAGATAGGGCTTGACCGAGTGGTACTGCTTGAAGAATTGAGACATGTCCACGACCAGGTCGCGGATGACCGGTAACCCAGGCAGCGGCCGCAATTCTACCGGCTCCTTCAACCCGGCCAGACGGGTCACGCAGGCAAGTCCGTTCTTGCCGTTGATGTTCATGGCGTCCGAGCCGCACACCCCCTCGCGGCAGGACCGCCGCAGCGACAGGCTGTCGTCCTGCGCCTTGATGCGGATCAGCATGTCGAGCAGCATCTGGTCCGAGGG
>DASPUW010000415.1:0-2674 GCA_035622675.1 Burkholderiales bacterium
TCTCGGCCAGGATCGACACCGCGATCTCTGGCGGTGTCTTGCTGCCGATGCGTAGTCCCACCGGGCCGTGCAGGCGCTCCAATTCTCCGGCGGATAGATCGAACTCCGCCAGCCGCTGCTTGCGCTTCGCTGTGTTGAGCCGCGACCCCAGTGCGCCGACGTAGAACGCCGCCGATTTGAGCGCCTCGATCAAAGCCATGTCGTCCAGCTTCGGGTCGTGCGTGATCGCGACTACTGCGCTGTGGCTATCGAGGTTGAGCTCGGCCACCACGTCGTCGGGCATCCCACGCGTAAAGGAAGCGCCCGGGATGTCCCACGTATTCGCATACTCTTCGCGCGGGTCGCAAACGACGACGTTGTAGTCCATCGCCATCGCCATCTGAGCCAGGTAGCGCGACAGCTGCCCGGCGCCAATGATGAGCAGCCGCCACCGCGGCCCGTGGATGGTCGTCAGCCGCCTGCCATCGAACTGCAAGGTATCCGTGCGGCTGGCCGGCGCGAGGCTCACATCGCCGGTGTGAACATCGAGGGTACGCGCGATCAATTCGCGGTTGACGACGCAGGCGAGCAGCGCCGGCAGCGTACCGACATCGCGCAGCGGTTCGAGCACAATCTGCAGCCGGCCTCCACACGGCAGGCCGAAGCGGGCGGCCTGCTCCTTGGTCACGCCATACTCGACCACCTCCGGCTTCATGTCCGCCACGTGGTGGTTCCTGATCCGGTCGATCAGATCGTCTTCGACGCAGCCCCCGGAAACCGAGCCCGAAACCTGGCCGTCGTCGCGAATCGCGAGCAATGCGCCCGCCGGGCGCGGAGCCGACCCCCACGTCTCCGCGACGGTGGCAAGCACCACCCGGTGACCTGCCTTGAGCCAGTCCACTGCACTTTTCAAGACCTGAAGATCAACGCTGTCCATGACGCCATTCCCGACAAGATTTCTGCTTTCCTGATTGAAAGTATCAAACGAAAAAACCCCCAATGCAACCTCCCCGCCGTTCAGGCGAAGAGGTCATTGGGGGTTGATTTTACTGCTGCCGCGCGCTCAAGCCGCGCTGATGTTCTCCGGCGTGAACGGCAGCATGCGTACGCGCTTGCCGCTAGCGGCAAAAATCGCGTTGGCGATCGCGCCCTGGACCACCGCCGTTGCGGGTTCGCCCAAGCCACCGGGTGGCTGGTTGGGCGTGGCGGGGATCCAATAGATGTCGAGCTTCTTGGGCGCTTCGTTGATGCGCACGATGCGGTATTGGTCGAAGTTGTTCTGCTCGACGGAGTTGTTCTTGATGGTGATCTCGCCGAACATGCAAGCCGACTGACCGAAGTTTATGCACGACTGCACCTGCGCCAAGGACTGGTCGGGATGGACCAGCGGACCGGCATCCACCACCGCAACCACCCGATCCACGCTGACGTCGTAGTTGCGCGAGACCGTCACCTCGACGACCATCGCCGTTACCGTGTTGTAGCCTTCCATCACGGCCACACCGCGTCCACGGCCAGCCGGCAGCGGTGAATTCCAGCCAGACTTGTCGCGCACCATCTCGAGCGCCGCTTTCATCCGATCGCCGACTGGTACACCGGCCGACAAACCGGAGAGCGCGTGCTTGTGCGAGGTGTCGGTATCGAGCATGCCCAAACGGAATGCGATCGGGTCCTTGCCCGCTGCACCGGCGCACTCGTCGATGAACGATTCCACCGCCACCGCGTTCAGGTTGTGCGACACCGCTCGCCAGTAACCAACCTTCACGCCCGTGTCGTGAATCTGATACGTGAACCTCAGATTCGGTACGGCGTACGGGAAGTTGTCGATGCCTTCCACCGCGAACGGGTCGAGACCGTCTTTCACCACGCTCGGGAACATGCGCGAAGTGATGGACGGGCTGGTCGACGAGAAGCGCAGCGCGACGAGCTTGCCGCTCGAGTCCAGCCCGCCGGTCATCGAGTACAGACCAGCTGGACGGTACGAGTCGTGCGTCATGTCGTCTTCGCGTGTCCACACCATCTTGACCGGCACCCCGCCCGCGGCCTTGGAGATCTCGGCCGCCTCGATGACGAAATCCATC
This sequence comes from Burkholderiales bacterium, assembly GCA_035622675.1. Taxonomy (GTDB): domain Bacteria; phylum Pseudomonadota; class Gammaproteobacteria; order Burkholderiales; family SHXO01; genus SHXO01. The sequence continues at coordinate 2,061 of DASPUW010000415.1, forward strand.
TCGATGCGCCGTCCGAAGCCACCGCCCAGATAGGTGGTACGCACTTCGACCTGCTCAGGCTTGAGGCCAGTCACGCCTGCCACCACGTGCGGCACCAGCTGCTGAAACTGGGTGGGCGTGATGATGATCGCCTTGTCGGACATGACATGGGCGACGGTGTTCATTGGCTCCATCGGCGAGTGCGACAGGAACGGCAGCTGATAAGTCGCCGTGACCGTCTTGGCCGCCCCGGCAAGCGCGCCGTCCGTATCCCCGTAGTTGCGGAACACCGCACCCGGCTGCTTGTGCGCTTCGCGCAGCCCGCCCCAGATCTTGGCCTGGTTCAGGCCGGCGTTCTCGCCCTCGTCCCACTCGATCTGGAGCAGGTCCTTCGCCTTCCTCGCCTGCCAGTACGAGTCAGCCACCACCGCGACGCCGCGGCTGTACTGCACGATGGCCTTGACGCCCGGCATCTTCTTGGCGCGCGTGTCATCGAAGCTCTTGACCTTACCGCCAAAGTACGGAGTGAGCGCACAAGCGGCGTACAGCATCCCCGGTACGCGGGTGTCGAGCCCGAACATCGGTGTGCCAGCGACTTTCGCGGGCGTGTCGAGCCGCTTCTGCTTGGTGCTGCC
>DASPUW010000416.1:0-3856 GCA_035622675.1 Burkholderiales bacterium
CAAGCTGCCCGGCCGCGTGAAGGAAGTTCTCGTCAGCGAGGGCGACTTCGTCGAGGCGGGACAGATCGTCGCGCGCATGGACACGCAGGCGCTCGAAGCCGACCTGCACCAGGCCGAAGCGCAGGTCGACCAGTCGCGCAACGCGATGGACACTGCGAAGGCGGTGGTCGCGCAGCGGGAGAGTGAGCTCACCTACGCCCAGAGCACGCTCAAGCGCTCCGAAAACCTGGTGGAGAAGGGGTTCGTGAGCCCCCAGAAGCTGGATGCCGACCGGATGGCAATGATGACGGGGAAGGCGGCTCTGGTCGCGGCACGCTCGCAGGTCGTGCAGGCGCAATCGACCATCGCGGCTGCGCAGGCGACTGTGGAGCGCATCAAAGCGGATCTCGATGACAGCGTGCTGAAAGCGCCGCGCGCCGGACGCGTCCAGTACCGGCTGACCGAACCCGGCGAGGTGCTCCCGGCCGGAGGCAAAGTCGTGAGCATGCTCGACCTGAGCGACGTTTACATGACGGTGTTCCTGCCTGAGGTCAGCGCGGGGCGGTTGGCCATCGGCGCTCCCGCTCGGCTGGTGCTGGATCTGGCGCCTCAGTACGTGATCCCCGCCAAGGTGAGCTTCGTCGCCGCCGAGGCGCAGTTCACGCCGAAGACGGTGGAAACCGCGGCAGAGCGGCAGAAACTGGTGTTCCGCGTGAAGGCGCAGATCGAGCCGGAGCTGCTGCGCAAGTACCGCACGCGCGTCAAGGCCGGGCTGCCGGGGATGGCTTATGTCCAAGTGGATCCGAAGGCGCAATGGCCCGCAAATCTGGAAGTGAAGCTGCCTGCGGAGTGAGTGGGGCAGCCGAGACGGTCGTGCAAGTGGCGGGCGTCGGCCTGCGTTATCGCGACACCGTGGCGCTCGATCGCATCGATCTCGCCGTGCCGGCCGGCGCAACGCTCGGTTTCATCGGACCGGACGGCGTGGGCAAGTCCAGTCTGCTCGCGCTGATCTCCGGCGCACGAAAGATCCAGCAGGGCAGCGTGCAGGTGCTCGGCGGCGACATGCGGGACAAGGCTCACCGCAACAGCGTTTGCCCGCGGATCGCTTACATGCCGCAAGGGCTCGGGCGCAATCTGTACGCGACCCTGTCGGTGTCCGAGAATCTGGATTTCTTCGGCCGGTTGTTCGGTCTGCCGGGCGTCGAGCGCCGCGAACGCATCGGGGAGTTGCTGCGCGCGACAGGCCTCGCGCCATTTGCCGACCGGCAGGCGGGCAAGCTGTCGGGAGGGATGAAGCAGAAGCTCGGCCTGTGCTGCGCGCTGATCCACGATCCCGACCTGCTCATCCTCGATGAGCCCACCACCGGCGTGGACCCGCTGTCCCGGCGCCAGTTCTGGGAGCTGATCGACCGCATCCGGGCGCGGCTGACCCGCATGTGCGTCCTCGTGGCCACCGCGTACTTCGACGAGGCCGAACGCTTCGAGCGCCTGGTGGCGATGGACGCCGGGCGCATCCTCGCCTTCGACACCCCCGCTGCGCTCAAGGGACGCACCGGCGCCCGCAGTCTCGAGGAGGCGTTCGTCGATTTGCTGCCCGAAGCCAAGCGCGACGGGCATCTGAGACTGGTCATTCCTCAGCGCCGCGCGGGCGACCACGAAACCGTGATCGAGGCGCAGGACCTCACTCGCCGGTTCGGCGATTTCACCGCCGTAGACCAGGTCAGCTTCCGCATCTCGCGCGGAGAAATCTTCGGCTTCCTCGGCTCGAACGGGTGCGGCAAGACCACTACGATGAAAATGCTCACCGGACTGTTGCCCGCATCGAGCGGAAAGGCCTGGCTGCTGGGCAAGCCGGTGGATGCGCACGACCTCGCCACGCGCAAGCGCGTCGGGTTCATGTCGCAATCGTTCTCGCTCTATACCGAGCTCACCGTGCGGCAGAATCTCCAGTTGCACGCGCGCCTGTTCCATCTGCCGCGCGCGCGAATCAAGACGCGCATCGAAGAGCTTGTGCAGCGCTTCGATCTCGCGCAGCACCTGGATGATGTCGCCGAGCATGTCCCCCTGGGGGTGCGGCAGCGGTTGTCGCTGGCGGTGGCGGTGATCCACGAGCCGGAGATGCTCATCCTCGACGAGCCGACCTCGGGCGTCGACCCGGTGGCGCGCGACCGCTTCTGGGAGCTGTTGATCGAGCTGTCGCGTCGGCAAGGTGTGACTATCTTCATCTCGACGCACTTCATGAACGAGGCGATGCGCTGCGACCGCATTTCGCTGATGCACGCCGGCCGGGTGTTGTCGCAAGGCGCGCCCGCCGAGATCGTGAGACAGGCTGGCGCTGCTGATCTCGAAGAGGCGTTCATTCAACACTTGCAGCGCGCGGAGCCGACGCAAGCCGCGGCGGCCGATGCCCCGGGCTCCGCTGCAGCATCTCACCCTGGAAACGAGGATTCAAAGCGCAGCACGGATGGAGCGACGCGGAATCCGGAACCCAAGCGAAGCGTCTTGGCCGGCTTCGCGCGCCTGTGGGCTTACGCCCAGCGCGAGGCCACCGAGATCCGCCGGGATCCGATCCGCCTCGCCTTCGCTTTGCTGGGACCGGTCCTGCTCATGATCGTGTTCGGCTACGGCATCTCGTTCGACGTAGAAAATCTGTCCTACGCCGCGCTCGACTGGGACAACTCGCCGGAGAGCCGGGCCTACCTCGAGAGCTACTCGAGCTCGCGCTACTTCAAGGAGCAGCCTCGCCTGACCAGCGAGGCCGATATCGAGCAGCGGCTGCGTGCCGGTCGCATCAGACTGGCGGTCGAGATCCCGCCTGGCTTCGGGCGCGATCTGCGGCGCGGGCGCTCGCCGGAGGTCGCGGTCTGGCTCGACGGCGCGCAGCCGTTCCGGGCCGAGACCAGCCGCGGCTACGCTGAAGGCGTGCATCAGGACTTTCTGGCGGAGCTCGCACGCCGCAGCGGGCAGTCCACGCCGCCTCCCCCGATGACGATCGAGACGCGCTTCCGCTACAACCAGGACTTCAAGAGCGTGTTCGCGATGGTGCCGGGCATCATCATGATGCTGCTGGTCATGATTCCGGCCGTCATGACGGCGCTTGGGGTGGTGCGTGAGAAAGAGCTCGGCTCGATCACCAACTTCTACGTTACGCCCACCACCGGTCTCGAGTTCCTGCTCGGCAAGCAGCTGCCTTACGTGGGGGTTGCTTTGCTGAACTTCGCCACGCTGGTGACATTGGCCGTGCTTCTGTTTCGCGTCCCCATCAAGGGCAATTTCCTCGTGCTGGCTGCAGGCGCACTGCTGTACGTGACGGCCACCACCGGCTTCGGTCTGCTCGTGTCGAGTTTCGTGAAGACGCAGATCGCTGCGATCTTCGCCACCGCCATTCTCAGCACGCTGCCGGCGATCCAGTTTTCCGGAATGATGCTGCCAGTTTCATCGATGTCACCGGACGCGCAGATCATCGGCCGTCTGTTCCCCAGCACCTACTTCCAGCACATCAGCATCGGCACGATCACGAAAGCGCTGGGCTTCACCGCTGTGGCCGGGGACTTCCTGGCGCTGGGCGTCATGATCGTTGCCATCGTTGCGCTATCGCGCGCCGCGATCAAGACTCAGGAGACGTGATGGGCGGCGAGCGCCTGCAAAGCGTCCTCTGGCTGGGTTTCAAGGAACTCGCGAGCCTCGGGCGCGACGCGGCGATGGTTGGGCTGATCATTTACGCCTTCACCTACGCCGTGTACGGTCCGGCCAAGGGAGCGCAGATGGAACTGCGCAACGCCTCGGTCGCCATCGTCGACGAGGACCGCTCCGAGCTGTCCCGACGCATCGCCGATGCGCTGCTGCCGCCGTTCTTCAAGCGCCCCGAGGCGATCGG
>DASPUW010000417.1:0-2154 GCA_035622675.1 Burkholderiales bacterium
TTGATTACGCCACCAAATTCATTCCCACCTGGGTCAAGGTAGCGGTGGCCCTCGCGCTCGGCCTGGGCACGATGGTGGGATGGAAGCGGATCGTCGTCACCGTCGGCGAAAGAATCGGTAAGAGCCATCTCACCTACGGGCAAGGGGCCTGCGCCGAGCTGGTCGCGATGACCACGATCGGCGTCGCCGACGTACTCGGCTTACCCGTCAGCACGACTCAGGTGCTGTCGTCAGGCGTGGCCGGCACCATGGCCGCGAACGGCTCGGGGCTGCAGTGGGCAACCGTGCGCAATCTGTTGATCGCGTGGGTGCTCACGTTGCCCGCTTCGATCCTGCTGTCCGGCACGCTGTTCTGGATATTCCGCTTCGTCTTTTAGCGGAATCGCGCGCAACGGCTGCCATAGAACGTCAGCGCCGGCGCGCGAGGTGGATGCCGCCGGCCACGGCGAGCGCCGCCAGCGCGATGCATAGAATGGCCGGTGGGGCGGCGGTTGCGCCAAACTCTGCGATGATGCGGCCAACCAGCGGCGGGAAGCACGCTGCGCCAAGCAAGGCTCCGGCGATGACAAGCGCATTAGCGTGGGCGGAGGTCGGCAGTTGTCCGCCCAGCCACACGAGCGTGGCCGAGAAGATGGGCGCCATGGCGAAACCGGTCAGAGCCAGCGCGACGCTCGACTCGGTGGCGCTCGCTGCCGCCAGCAGGATCGCGACGAAAGCGATCGCCGAAATGACGAGATTTGCCGGCCGCAGGCGGTGGCCGACAGGAGCCGCCAGCAGCCGGCCGGCGAAGATCGATCCGTAGAACACTGCGGTCAAGCTGGCTGCGCTCGAGAACGCGTACCCGTTGGTCAGCGCCAGCGTGGCGATCCAGCCACCGATGCAATTCTCTGCACCGGAGGTGAGGCACATGAGGGCCACGAATGCGATAAGGATCGTGTGCCCTCGCGAGCGAACGGCATTTCGCTCGCCCGGCTTCGTCTCGCGACCCAACAGTGCCGAAGCGACCCCTTGTCCTTTTCGGTCCGCTGCCACGTTCACCGGCACCAATATCGCAGCCAGAGCGGCGACTCCCGCGAACAAGCGCCTGGATGGCTCGCCTGTGAGTGCGACAACAATGGGGCCGAGGATGGCGCCCACGCTGAAAGCCGCGTTGATGAGCAGCGACATCGTCATGCCACGCCGGCCGAAACCCGCGACGAACAGGCTGTTCAGCCGCACCACATGAATCCCGAAGCCAAGCGCTAGCACAAACGCACCAGCCAGCATTGCGGACCATGTCGGCGCCGCGGAAATTCCCGCCGCACCAACCAGGAGCAGGCCGGTTGCCACAGCCAGCCAGCGGCGCGTCAGCGCAGCATTGCGAACCAGGCTCGGCACCAGGATCCCCGAAAGCGCGCCCAGCCCATGCGCGGCAAATACGATGCCGGCCGCGCCGGTGTCGATGCCGAAGCTGCGCTGCAGCCCGGGCAGCAGCGGCCCGTACAACGACTGGATCACGCCAAGCAGCGCAAAGGTCAGAATGCCGGCGGCGGCGATCAAGATTCGATCCGACCGTTCGCGCGCGACAACCAGCAATCGCGCGCCGAGTTGCGTCGTTGACCGCGCGGACGCCGTAACCGCATGCTCAGCGCAGGAAGAGCTGATAGAGCGTCAGCAGGATCTCGAACACGATCAGGAGCACGATGTACCACTCGACGCGCAACGAGTGCTTGCTGCTCAGCAGCTCCACCAGGGTCTGCGCAGTGCGCGCAATGAGATTGAGCTTGCGCTCGAGCGCGGTGTGCCGCTCCTTGATCTCGAATTCGTCTTCCAGCCTGGCGAACAGGCCCTCCAGGGCTGGGTTGTCCCACAGCACCTCGGGCTTTTCGCTGATCTCGGCCCGCCCCACCATGCGCTGCTCGACGAGCAGCATCGAACCGATCTTCTTCAACAGGTCCTTGCTGTGTCCGCGGATGCGTCCGGTGCGGTCCAGCTCCACCGCCAGCGGCTCGATGCGGTCGAACTCGCCCGCCACCTTGCTCTCGTACAGCGAGAGCAATGCACTCTTGCTCAACACGTCCGCGATCACCTGCAGGCGCTCGACGGCAGCGTCGTCCAGCACCACGACTCCGCCGCTCACGCCTTCGCGCCCCCCGGCCTCGATGCGCACCTCCA
>DASPUW010000418.1:0-7068 GCA_035622675.1 Burkholderiales bacterium
CAGCTCTGGATCGGCCGCCGTTTCTACGTCGGCGCCTGGCACGCCTTGCGGGGCGGTGGCGCAAACATGGACGTGCTGATCGCGCTGGGGACCAGTGCCGCATACGCGTTCAGCGCAGCCGTCACGCTGCTCGGACTGCATGAGCAACATGTTTACTTCGAAGCGAGCACGGCGATCATCACCCTGGTGTTGCTCGGCAAGCTGCTCGAGGCGCGAGCCAAGGGCCGGGCTTCGTCGGCGCTCGAGGACCTGCTCAGGCTGCAGCCCGCGACCGCGCAGGTGGAGCGCGCCGGACAACTCCTCGAGGTGGATGTGAGCGAAGTCGCGGTGGGTGACGTGTTCCTGGTGCGCCCGGGCGAGCGCATCCCGGTGGACGCGGAAGTGCTGGAGGGACGCTCGAGCGTGGACGAAAGCATGCTCACCGGCGAGAGCCTGCCGGTCGCCAAGGAGCCGCATGCGCGCGTCTTCGGCGCAACCTTGAACGGGACCGGAGCGCTCAAATGCCGCGCGCTCCGCGTCGGGGCCCAGACGCAGCTCGCCGAGATCATCCGGCTGGTGGGTGCGGCGCAAGGCAGCAAGGCGCCGATTCAGCGCCTCGCGGACCGCATGTCGGGAATCTTCGTCCCCATCGTTCTCGGAATCGCGCTCGCGACTTTCGTCGGCTGGTGGCTGGCTGCCGGTGCGTTCACGCCCGCGTTGATCAACGCGGTTGCGGTTCTGGTCATCGCCTGCCCCTGCGCTCTCGGGCTCGCCACTCCTACCGCGATCATGGTCGGTACCGGCCGCGCCGCGCAGAGCGGCATCCTGGTACGCGACGCAGCGGCACTGGAGCGCGCCGAAAAAATCGAGACACTGGTAGTCGACAAAACCGGCACGCTGACGCAGGGAAGACCCGAAGTCATCGACGTCGTTCCCGTGTCAGGCGTCGAAGAGCGCGAGCTGCTATCGCTCGCGGCGTCGCTCGAACGCGGCTCAGAGCACCCGCTGGCAAGCGCGGTGCTGCGCAAAGCCGCCGCCTTGGGACTGACGCCGCCCGCGGCGTCAGGCGTACACGCGTACCCGGGCCGTGGCATCGAGGGTGATGCGCAAGGACGCAGCGCTGCGCTCGGCACGGTGTCCTGGATTCAGGAGCGAGGGCTGAGCGTCGACGCCGGGCGCATCGACGACATGGCGCGGCAGGGCAAGACCGTCGTTGCGCTCGCCCAGGGCACGCAGCTTATAGGTTATCTCGGGATCGCCGATCGCCTGAGGGAGAGCACGCCGGCCGCCGTTGCACGCCTGCACGCCGCGGGCGTCGGGCTGGTCATGTTGACGGGCGACAATGCCCCCGCCGCGCAGGCTATTGCCGCTCAAGCCGGCATTGCACGCTGGAAGGCAGGCGTGCTGCCGCAGCACAAGGCGGCGGAGATCGAGCGCCTGAAGGCCGCCGGCCGCTGCGTCGGCATGGCAGGAGACGGTATCAACGACGCACCAGCGCTGGCCGCTGCGGACGTGAGTTTCGCTTTCGCGAGCGGCTCCGACATCGCGATCGAGGCGGCCGACATCACGCTGATGCGCAACGATCTGGCCAGCGCGGCGGACGCGATCTCGCTTTCGCGCGCGACGCTGTCGCGGATCCGGCAGAATCTGTTCTTCGCCTTCGCCTACAATGCACTCGGCATTCCGCTGGCGGCGCTCGGCTGGCTGAGCCCGGTCATCGCCGGGGCGGCGATGGCGATGAGCTCGGTGTCGGTGGTCAGCAACTCGCTGTTGTTGCGGCGCTGGAAACCCGGAAGCCAGTCTTGAGCCGCCCGGGCGTCACGCACGCCAAGGAAAAGCCGGGTTAGACCATATGTGTTCTTGAGATGGAAACGATAACGTTGAAGGTCGGAGGCATGACCTGCCAGGGCTGCGCGCGCAGCGTCACGCGCGTGCTACAGGGCCTGAAAGGTGTGGCGAGCGCGGAGGTTTCACTCGACGCCGCGCAAGCGAAGGTGACATTCGACCCGGCGCAGGTGGATCTCGTGCACCTCAAGGCGGCGATCGAGCAAGCCGGCTACGAGGCGGGCTAGTGAAGCCTTAAAAGACCTCCCACCAGGCTCTCTTGCGCAGCTGGTCGAGAGTGAACTTGGTGTTGGGAAAGTTGAGCTTGAGCAGCCGCTCCGTGTCGTCGCGCAGCTCCGGCATCAGCATCGCGTCGTAGGCCTTCACCTGCACGATCAGCGCCTGCTCCACGGCCGGCGACTGTTGATAATTGGTCAAGACGAACTGCGCGCGGTTGACGGCGGCAACGTACGCTCGCTTCCGGAGATAGTACTCGGCGGTACGCACCTCGTTGCGCGCCATCGCATTGACCAGGTAGCGCATACGCACCAACGCGTCAGCCGAATACTTGCTGTTGGGGAAGCGCGTGACGAGCTCCTTGAACGCCTCGAACGACTCGCGCGCAGCCTTCGGGTCGCGCTCGGTCATGTCCTGCCCGGAGATGCCGCCCAGGAGGCCTAGATCCTCGTTGAAGTTGACCAGCCCCTTCAAGTAGTAGGCGTAGTCCACGTTCGGGTGATTGGGGTGGAGCTTGATGAAGCGGTCGGCCGCAGCCAGCGCCGCAATCGGGTCCTTGTCCTTGAAATAGGCGTAGCCAACCTCGAGCTGCGCCTGTTGCGCGAGCCTGCCATACGGGTAGCGCGCCTCGAGCTTGGTGTAGTACTCGATCGCCTTCTTGTAGTTGCCGCTGGTCAGCTCGTCCTTGGCCTCGCGGTACAGCTTTTCCGCTGGCCAGTCGCGGGTCGGGTCGAACTTGTTGTCGTCGTTGGAGCAAGCCGTGACCAGCAGGGCGCACACGAGGAGCAGTGCGGAGCCGATTGACGCTACACTACTTTGCATGATCATCCTGGGAAAAACCGCGCAGGATTATAGCGGAAAGCCCGTTTCCCGAGCGTCCGCGCACGCCGCTGCACCGATCGAGCTGCGCGTCCCGGCCGAGCTGGCCGGCCTGCGTCTGGACCAGGCCCTCGTACGGCTGCTGCCCGCCTATTCGCGCAGCCGGCTGCAGGAGTGGGTGCGGACGGCGCACGTGCTGGTCGACGGCGCGGCATGCACACCCAAAGACAAGGTGTGGGGCGGCGAGCGCATCGAGCTGCGCGCGGAGGCGGATGCCGCATGCGAGGACGTCCCGCAGGATATTCCGCTCGCCGTCGTCCACGAGGACATACAGCTGCTCGTCATCGACAAGCCCGCCGGCCTGGTGGTGCATCCCGGCAGCGGCAATCCGCGCGGGACGCTGCTCAATGCCCTGCTGCATCATGCGCCGGCGCTCGCCACGCTCCCGCGCGCGGGCATCGTGCACCGCCTGGACAAGGACACCAGCGGATTGCTGGCCGTAGCAAAAACGCTCGAGGCTCACGCGAGCCTGGTACGCCAGCTTCAAGCGCGGTCGGTGCGGCGCGAATATCTGGCAGTGGTCGCGGGCGTGCCCCCGCCCCACGGACAGGTCGAAGCGCCGATCGGCCGTCATCCCAGCGCGCGCACCAGGATGGCGGTCGTGGCGCGCGGCAAGCCCGCCCTCACCCACTTCCGCGTGCGCCGATCCGGCGGCGGCTGGGCCTTGGTGGAGTGCCGGCTCGAGACCGGGCGCACGCATCAGATCCGCGTGCACATGCGCTCGATCGGCCATCCGGTGGTGGGCGATCCGGTGTACGGAAACGCGAAGCTGCCGCGCAATCTGCCGGAATGCGCGCGCGCTTTCCCAAGGCAGGCGTTGCACGCCGCTCGCCTGGAGCTTGTGCATCCCGTTAGCGGTGAGCGGCTTGCCTTCAGCGCACCGCTGCCTCGCGATCTTGCTGCGCTGATTGCGGCTCTCGAGCGCGATGCCAGTGCCGTTTGACTGGATCGAACCCGACTGGCCTGCGTCTCCGCGCGTGCGTGCGCTGGTGACAACCCGCAGCGGCGGCGTGAGCCGCGCGCCCTATGCCAGCCTCAACCTCGGCACGCGGGTCGGAGACACTGCAGACGCTGTGCGCGAAAACCGCGCGCGCCTGAGCACTCTGCTGCCATCCGAGCCGAAGTGGCTGGAGCAGGTGCACGGCACCGACGTCGTACAGGCCGAGCACGCCGAGGCCCAGCCTCGCGCGGATGCCGCCTTCACCAGCGCGCGCAATGTGGTGTGCGCGGTCCAGATCGCCGATTGCCTGCCGGTCCTGCTGTGCGACCGCGCAGGGACGAGCGTTGCGGCAGCTCATGCGGGCTGGCGCGGCTTGAGCGCGGGCGTGCTCGAGCGCGCTGTCGCCGCCCTGCCCTGTGCACCCGAGGATCTCATCGCCTGGCTGGGACCCGCGATCGGCCCACAGAAATTCGAGGTGGGTCGCGATGTCCTCGTGGCGTTTACCGGCTCCGACCGCGAGGCGGAACCGGCCTTCGAGGCAATTCGCGAGGGAAAGTGGCTCGCAGATCTGTGCGCGCTCGCCCGCCTGCGCTTGAGGCGTGCCGGGGTGAGCGCAGTATTCGGCGGCGGACTGTGCACGTTTGGCGACCCGCAGCGGTTCTTCTCGCACCGCCGCGACCGCGTGACCGGGCGGCATGCCGCCTGCATCTGGATCGCAGGCTGATCGGCGCTCGCGATGGCGTCGCCCACTCCGCCCGGCGAAGCGCCCGGGACAGCTTTGAACGAAGCATCCGCGATGCTGCAGCAGCTCCTGCGCGAGCTCCTGAGCAGACTGCCGGACAGCGATCAGTCCGCGCTGCACGACCTCTTTCGTGCGCTGGCGGCACAGCCGGAACGTGTCGCCGAAATCCACGGGCGCTACTATCGCGAGCATCTGGCGCTATGGACGGGTCTGCTGACCGGCGACGGTCCCCGCCCCAGCGAACCGGAGCCAGGCGATGCGCGCTTCGACAGTCCCGCCTGGCGCTCACTGCCCTGGTTCGACTATCTCAGGCGCTCCTACCTCACCAACGCACGCTGGGTCACGGAGCTGCTGGAGGCCGCGCCGCTGGCAGCGGAGAAGAAGCGGCGCGCCGCGTTCGTGCTGCGACAGTGCCTGGATGCGCTCGCTCCGACCAATTTCCCGGCCACCAATCCCGACGCAATTCGTCTCGCCGCTCAGACTAACGGCGCGAGCCTGGCGCGAGGCCTTCAGCTGCTGCGCGAAGACCTGGTGCTCGGGCGAATCCGGATGAGCGACGAGACCGCCTTCGAAATCGGACACAACGTAGCCGCGACGCCCGGTGCGGTGGTCCATCAGAATCCCGTCATGCAGCTCATCCAGTACGCGCCGCGCGTCCCGCAGGTCCATCGCCGCCCGCTGCTCATCATCCCGCCATTCATCAACAAGTACTACATCCTCGACCTGCAGCCCGACAATTCGCTCGTTCGCTACGCGCTCGAGCAGGGCCTGCAGGTGTTCATGGTCTCGTGGCGCAACGCACCGGGCGAACTGAGCAGGGCAACGTGGGAGGACTACATCCGTCAAGGCGTATTCGAACCGCTGGCCGTGGCGCAGGACGTAAGCGGCGCGGACCAGGTCAACGCGCTCGGGTTCTGCGTCGGCGGCACGCTGCTCGCCTCCGCGCTTGCGGTGATGGATGCACCGCAGCGCGTGGCCAGCCTCACGCTTTTCGCCGCGATGCTGGACTTCAGCGACGTCGGCGACATCGGCGTTTACGTCGACGAGCCGTATGTCCGCCGCTGCGAGCAGATGTACCGGGACGGCGGGCTGATGCCGGGCGGCCTGCTCGCGTCAACCTTCGCCAGCCTGCGCGCGAACGAGCTGGTGTGGTTCTTCGTGATCAACAACTACTTGAAGGGCCAGACGCCGCGCGCTTTCGATCTGCTGTACTGGAACAGCGACAGCGCGAATCTCCCCGGGCCGCTCTACGCCTGGTATCTGCGCAACGCGTATCTCGAGAACAACCTGCGGGAGGCGGCGAAGCTCACACTCTGCGGGCAGCCGGTAGACCTGCGCTCGATTCGCTGCGACGCATATATCCTTGCCACACGCGAAGACCACATCGCCCCGTGGCGCAGCGCCTATGCGAGTACGCAGCTCCTTGGGGGTAAAATCGAGTTCGTGCTCGGTGCGAGCGGTCACGTGGCCGGCATCGTCAATCCGCCTGCATCAGGCCGGCGCAGTTATTGGCTAAATCAGGCGGCGCCCGCAAGCGCGGACGAGTGGCTGACGCAAGCCTCGAGTCAGCCTGGGAGCTGGTGGCCGCACTGGGTGACGTGGCTCAAGCAGCGTTCGGGAGAGAACACGCAGACCTCCGCGGTGCTGGGCAATGCGCGCTACCCACAGCGTGAGGCTGCGCCCGGCAGTTACGTGCGCGAGCGAGCTGCTTGAGCGAGCGGTGGCGGCAACTACGGTGGAATCAAACAATGCGGAGGAGACGAAAATGGCGCAGCGAAACGTACTGGTCACCGGCGGCATGGGCGGGCTCGGTGAGTCGATCTGCACCAAGATGGCCGACGCGGGCTACCGGGTCATCGTGACCTATTCGCCCGGAAACACCAAATCGATCGACTGGCTGGCAAGCATGAAGGCGCAGGGCTACGGCTTCCACGCGTATCAGTGCGACGTAGCCGACTACGATTCGTGCGCTGCGGCCGTCAAGAAAATCCAGGCTGAAATCGGCCCGATCGACGTGCTGGTCAACAATGCGGGCATCACGCGCGACATGACGTTCAAGAAGATGACCAAGGCCGACTGGGATGCGGTCATCAGCACCAACCTCGACAGCGTGTTCAACATGACGAAGCAGGTGCTCGACGGCATGGTCGATCGCGGCTGGGGCCGCGTCATCAACGTGGCGTCAGTCAACGGTCAGAAAGGCGCTTTCGGCCAGACCAACTATTCGGCTGCGAAAGCCGGCATGCACGGCTTCACCAAGGCGCTGGCGCTCGAGGTGGCGAAGAAGGGCGTGACCGTGAACACCATCTCCCCAGGCTATATTGGAACGAAGATGGTGACCGCGATTCCGGAGAACATCCTCAGCGAAAAAATTCTGCCGCAGATCCCGCTCGGGCGTCTGGGCAAGCCCGAGGAAGTGGCTGGGCTCATCATCTACCTCGCTTCGGACGAGGCGGCGTTCGTGAGC
>DASPUW010000419.1:0-3924 GCA_035622675.1 Burkholderiales bacterium
CTGCGGTTTGCCAGAACGCCGGAGATCTCAGCGACCATCCTGTTGGTCGGGCGGGCGGTTCTCGGCGCGGGAGAAAGCTTCATTATCACCGGCGCGCAAGCGTGGGGACTCGCGCTCGCAGGCGTGCGGAACACCGGCAAAATTTTGGCCTGGATGGGAACGGCGATGTACGCCGCCTTCGCCCTCGGTGCTCCCATTGGCGTGACTTTGTACGGCGCGCACGGCTTCTCCGCGATCGCACTCGCGACGACACTTGTTCCGCTTGGCACCCTGCTGCTGGTGGCGCCGATGAGGCGCGTCGTCCCGACCGGCCGCATTCGGGCCCCTATCACGACCGTGATCTCTGCCGTGTCGGTGCCGGGACTCGGCCTGGCGTTGAGCAGCTTCGGGTTCGGTGCCATGACCGCATTCGCGTCGCTTCTCTTCGCGGCGCGCGGCTGGACAATCTGGCCTGCCTTTTCCACTTTCGCAGCGGCTTTCATCGCCACACGTATCGTTCTCGGACATCTCCCGGATCGGTTTGGGGGTGCGAGGGTGGCGCTGGTTTGTGTGCTGGTTGAGGCCATTGGCTTAGGGCTGATCTCCCTGACGCCCACGTTCGTTGTGGCGTTGATCGGGGCCGCTTTGACCGGCTTGGGTTACTCGCTCGTTTATCCCGGTTTCGGAGTGGAGGCTGTCTTGCGCGCGCCTTCGCACAGCCGAGGTCTGGCGATGGGTGCCTACACCGCATTTTTCGACCTGACGCTTGGAATCGCCGGCCCAGCCCTGGGTCTAATTGGGGGTGTGGCGGGCCTTGGCTCGGTGTTTCTGATCAGCGCACTGGTCGTACTCTGCGCGGTCCTGGTGGCGATGTGGCTTCTCCGATCGTCGCGCAGAGATGCGAACCCCGCAGAGGGGTCGACCTTGAAACCCATCACTGGACAGCAATAGCCGCAAGGCAAGAGGTATCGCCATGAAGGGAGCAATTCTCCACGCCCCGCACGATGTGCGTCTCGAGGAGCGAGCAGAGCCTACGATTCTCCAGCCCTCGGACGCCGTCATCCGGCTGTCTGCTACGTGCATTTGCGGATCGGACCTGTGGCCCTACCGCGGAGCAAACCCGGTTACCACCCCCACGCCGATGGGTCACGAGTACTGTGGCGTCGTCGAGGATGTTGGCGCTGCGGTCAGCTCGATCAAGCCGGGCCAATTCGTAATCGGCTCGTTCTTCGCCTCCGACAACACCTGTTCCAACTGTAAGGCGGGATACCAGTCCGGATGCCAGCACGCGGAATTCGTCGGTGGAGCGCAAGCGCCGCGGCTGCGCGTTCCTCTGGCCGATGGCACTCTGGTGGCGACCACGGACGTTCCTTCCGAGGACCTGATTCCGGACCTGCTCGCGCTCTCCGATGTGATGGGTACGGGGTGGTTTGCTGCCGATGCGGCGAACGTAAAGCCAGGCAAGACCGTCGTGGTCGTTGGAGACGGCGCAGTGGGGCTTCTCGGGGTGCTCTCCGCGAAGCAGATGGGCGCCGAGCGCATCATCGTGATGAGCCGTCACGGGCCGCGGCAGCAACTGGCGCGTGAGTTCGGGGCCACCGATATCGTCACCGAGCGCGGTGACGAGGGCGTTGCGCACATCAAACAGTTGACCGGCGGAATCGGCGCTGATTCGGTCCTCGAGTGCGTCGGCACTCAGGAATCGATGATGCAGGCGATTCGT
The DNA here is from genome assembly GCA_035622675.1 of Burkholderiales bacterium. Taxonomy (GTDB): domain Bacteria; phylum Pseudomonadota; class Gammaproteobacteria; order Burkholderiales; family SHXO01; genus SHXO01. Next base: position 1,703 of record DASPUW010000419.1, read on the forward strand.
TCTGCACGCCAGGGCGGCTACGTGAGCTATGTCGGCGTGCCGCACGGCGTAGCGTTGGACGGCACCCAATTGTTCTACACCCACGTTCACCTCCACGGCGGCCCTGCCCCGGTGCGCCGATTCCTGCCGCAGCTCATCGGTCTTGTGTTCGATGGGAGAATCAAGCCCGGAAAGGTCTTCGATCTCACCTTGCCTCTCGATCAAGTGGCGGAGGGCTATCGCGCCATGGACGAGCGTCGTGCGATCAAGACGCTGTTGCGTCTATGAATGCCGCATGAGGATTGGCTGTACCCCCACGTCAGCGCTGTGCTTTCGGCGAGCAGAGCGATGACCGCGAGCACCGCGCTGATTACCGGAGCGAGCCGCGGCATCGGGCGCGAAGTGGCTCGGACGCTCGCGTCCGAGGGGTGGCACGTGCTGTCAGGTGTGCGAGATCCGAAGTCCGCACCGCCGGGAACGCAAGCGGAAGCCGTCGACATGGCAGACCCCGAATCCATTGAAGCGTTGGCCAAGCGCCTGCGTGCGGGCAAACAGCGGCTGGATGTGCTCGTCAACAACGCAGGTATCTATCGAGGACCGGCGCGCCAGGTTTGGGACGTCAACGTGCTCGGGCCCTTGCTGCTGACGCGTGCACTGGAGCCGCTCCTCGTCGAGAATGCACGCGTGGTGATGGTGACCAGCAGTCTCGGGCAGCTGTCGGCCCAGCCCGCGAGCATCATCAAGCGTCTCTCAGATCCCAAGCTCTCACTCGCCGAAATCGAGCGCCTGGCCAGGGAAGCCACAGGCGGCTACGGTCCGAGCAAAGCCGCGCTCAACGCGATGGCCCGACTGTTCGCAGAGGAGCTGAGGCCGCGTAGGATTCTCGTGAACGCGATAAGTCCGGGATGGGTCCGCACCGACATGGGAGGTCCCGGCGCGCCACGTTCAGTGGAACAGGGTGCGGCCAGTGTGCTCTGGGGAGTGCGATTGCCGCCCGACGGGGCGACCGGTGGCGTGTTCGAGGATGGAGAGCCCGTCGCATAGGTCGAGCGTCGCGAGCATACGTTCTTCCGCGGATACGCTTTACGCCGGCCAAACCCGGCATCACGCTGCACCCTGCTCGTAAGTCAACGGAACGCTGCGGCTTCCTATGTTTCTTTACCTCACTACCACCGGCCGCATCAGTGGCCACTCGCGTGAGATTGAAATTTGGTTCACTGAGCGCGGCGGCCGGTTCTACCTCATCGCAGAGCAGCGCGAGCGCGCCAACTGGGTGCGCAACATCCAGGCCCAGCCGCAGGTCAAGGTCCGTGTCGGCGACCGGCGATTCGACGCCGCTGCGCGTGTCGTCCATGATAGTCGCGAGCCGAAGCTGACAAAGGCTGTGAAAAAGCTCTCCGATGCGAAGTACGGCTGGAGCGATGGCCTGGTCGTCGAGCTCACGCCGGCACGGCGACCTTGAGATGCGGGTTCTGGCCTAGGATCCTGCGCTGCGGATCCGCGCACGCTCCTAGGCTATGATCAACGCTGAACTCGGCAGCGCCGAGCCATGACCGACCCGTTCGAACAAGCCAAGCACCTTTTCCTGCAGGGCGTGCACGACTTCGAAGCCGGACGCCTCCAAGAGGCCGAACGTGCCTTCGAAACTTCGCTCGAACTGCTGCCGGAGCGCGCCTCGACGCTCATCAATCTGGGCGCGACGAAGCTGCGGCTGTCAAAGCCGCTGGAGGCCTTGGGCGCGCTCGACCGAGCTCTCGCCCGGGAGCCCGACGATCTTGACGCATGGTGCCACCGCAGCGAGGCCCTGGCGCGGCTCGGGCGGTACGAACAGGCTATCGCCAGCTGCGACAAGGCGATCGGCATCGACGCAGGCTTCCATCCCGCGTGGCGGGGCCGCGCGGTGGTGCTCACACGGCTGCGCCGCTACGAGGAGGCGCTGATCGCGCTCGACCGGCTGGTAGCGCTCCTCCCCGCGCACGGTGAGACCTGGCAGCACCGCGGCCAGATGCTGCAGAAGCTCGGCCGTCATGACGAGGCGCTCGCCTCCTACGACAAGGCGCTCTCGCTGGACCGCAGCCTCGCCGAGGCGTGGACACTGCGCGGCGGCATCCTCAAGGACCAGCGGCGCCTGGACGAGGCCGTCGAGTGCTATCGGGAGGCGCTCGCCCATGGCGGCGAGACCGACCTCAACCAATACCTCCTCGCCTCGCTTGTCGGCCGCGACGCGCCCGCGAGCGCACCAC
>DASPUW010000420.1:0-2163 GCA_035622675.1 Burkholderiales bacterium
CACTGGCCTGAACATTGCGTCGATGCAGGCACCATCTTCGAGAGTAGGACGATCATGGGAAGCAGACAATTCGGCACAGAGACAAAGGCCAGACCCATCCTCAACGAGCGCGATTATCAGAACGCCAAGGCGCTGCTCGCGAGAGAGATGCATCAGAAGCAGACGGAGCATGCGTGGGCGCGCCTCGAGGCCCTGATGCAAGAGGTGGCCGAGTACGAGCGGCGCTTCATGGAAGGCGAAGAAGACGATGCCTCGCGCTGGATCGAGTACGCCTATACCTCCGCGCTGGAGGAAGACGACGCGCCTCAACGCCGCTGGTCCGATTCCACCAGCGAGTAGGCTAGGCCTGCCGCTTCTCGTCGACGGGACCGCCGTCCAACTTTTTTCTCTCCTGCGCCGTGCACCGGCGCCTCTTTTTTCTCCCTTCCGCACAAGGCAATCGCGCTCGAGCCGAGCCCGGTAGTCCTTTCGCGCTGCTTTCGCAGCGTTGACTCTTCCTCTTCGGCGCCGTAGCGCATGTGGCGCGCCTGCCATTACACTGCGCCTTTGCGCGCGGCAGGAGGAGGAAATGGAATACGTCAATCTGGGAGCCACTGGCCTGAAGGTTTCGCGCCTGTGCCTGGGGTGCATGACCTACGGCTCGCCCAAGTGGCGCGACTGGGTTCTCGACTACGAGCAGGCCAAACCCTTTATCCGCAAGGCGCTCGATGCCGGGATCAACTTCTACGACACCGCCGACGTCTACTCGCTGGGTGAGAGCGAGGTCGTGCTGGGCAGAGCACTCAGGGAGTTCGGCGTAGCGCGCGACAAGATCGTGATCGCGACCAAGGTGTGCAGCCCGATGGGCGATGACCCGAATCAACGTGGGCTGTCGCGCAAGCACATCATGCACTCGATCGACGACAGCCTGCGGCGCCTGCAGCTGGACTATGTGGACCTGTACCAGATCCACCGCTTCGACTACAACACGCCGGTCGAGGAGACGCTGGACGCCCTGAGCGACGTCGTGAAGTCCGGCAAGGCGCTCTACATTGGCGCTTCCTCCATGTACGCTTGGCAGTTCTCCAAGATGCTGTACACGGCGGACCTGAACGGGTACGAGCGGTTCGTGACGATGCAGAATCACTACAACGTCGTGTACCGCGAAGAGGAGCGCGAGATGAATCCGCTGTGCCGCGACCGGGGCATCGGGCTCATTCCCTGGAGCCCGCTGGCGCGCGGTTTCGTGACCGGCAACCGGCGCAAGGAGGACAAGGGTGAAACCAAGCGTGCGAAGAGCGACGACTTTGCGCATCGGATGTACTACCGCGACTCTGACTTTGCCATCGTCAAACGCATCACCGAGGTCGCCGCAAAGCTTGCAGTGCCCAACGCCCAGGTCGCGCTCGCCTGGCTTCTGCGGCAGCCAGGCGTCACCGCGCCCATCATCGGAGCGAGCAAGACGGGTCACCTCGAGGATGCGGTGAAGGCGTTCGAGCTCAAATTGAGCGCTGAGGACCTCGAGACGCTGGCCGAGCCCTATGAACCGCACCCGGTTCTGGGACACACCTGAGGCGCTGGCGGCAGCCGATCACCGTGGCTAGATGATTTCAATGGACGTGCCCGCCCACCGCCTGTGCACGGCGCCGATGATGGATTGGTCAGACCGGCATTGCCGCTATTTCTTCCGGCTGCTGGCACCCTCCGCACGCGTGTACACGGAGATGGTCACCACCGGCGCGCTGATTCACGGCAACGTCGAGCGCCACCTAAGCTTTCACCCGGCCGAGCACCCGATCGCGTTGCAGCTGGGCGGAAGCGATCCGGAAGAGCTGGCCCATTGCGCTCGGCTTGGTGAGCGCTGGGGCTACGATGAGATCAATCTCAATTGCGGTTGCCCGTCCGAGCGCGTCCAGCGCGGCGCGTTCGGCGCCTGCCTGATGGCCGAGCCGCACTTGGTAGCCGAGTGTGTGAGCGCGATGCGTGAGGCGGTGGACATTCCGGTCACGGTCAAGCATCGCCTGGGGATCGACCGCGCCGAGGATTACGATTTCGTCTTCCGCTTCGTAGACGCGCTCGCACGCGCGGGCTGCGCTACGTTCATCGTTCATGCGCGCAACGCTGTCCTCAAGGGGCTGAGCCCGAAGGACAATCGCGAAATTCCTCGCCTGCGCTACGCGGAGG
>DASPUW010000421.1:0-11217 GCA_035622675.1 Burkholderiales bacterium
ACTCCGCGTACTGATAGGTCCGTGGAAGAGCGAAACCGACCGAGTCGACACCGTCGCCCAGCTGATAGTTGATCGTATTCACGCTGTCAGTAGCGTTGATCGTCTCGTTTGCCATGATCGACCTCCAGTAGAGCCGCTAACTCGGTTTACACTCGAAACGCCGAACTGCGTTCGATGATGCCAATTGGTTCGGGCGATGTGCGTTCGCCGAACACATGACCTTCGGCGCGGCGCGATTTAGCTCTGGGAAAGATGTGTTAAGTAACTTGATCTGTTTCGTCTGCCGGCAAGTACGAAAGGTCACGAATTCCTTTCATCATTACACGATGTCTCCGCCGGCAGACAGGATGCCGCAAGCTAGATGCCACGCACCACGCGTGTGTCAAACGCTTTTACTTGGCGACACCTCTGGCATCGCGCGCGAGACAGTCGCGAAGCGCTGGTGTCAAGTCCAGCTGCAATTCGTTGTAAGGTCGGAGAAAGCCCCAGGAGGAGCGATCCGATAAGCCAGGAGAGAAGTGTTCGGTGCAACGCGGCCCGGAGTGGCTCGATGCTGTCGTCCTATTTGCGATCCAGCGTGGCGCCGCTGCGGGTTGTACTCTGGACGCGCAATGTCAGCGGTGCCGTATTTCGCAAGCCCCATGCCAGCAACTATTTGAATCTGTTAACTGTTATAGGCGCTACCTTGAACCGCGGAGAGGGCGTCCTCGGGCGCTTCGCCATGACGTCGCGGGGCTAACGCAAGCGGGCGGACCACAGCGGTCGAGCTAGATTCGGATCCCGCAGCCGATTTCTCGCCGAGACGAATGACAGCGTCACACGCCAGGCCGCGCGGCGCTTGGTGCGAGATAAACAACACTGTGGTCCCACCTTTCAGCTGGTTGATGGTTTGCGCAAACTGTTCGCTCGTCTCCAAGTCCAGGTTGCTGGTCGCCTCATCGAACACCAGAACCGCAGGCTCCTTGAGCAGGGCGCGAGCAATGGCGATCCGCTGCCTCTGACCGCCTGATAGCCCTACGCCGTGTTCACCGAGCACCGTCTGGTATCCCTGGGGCAACCGTTCGATGACCTCGTGGATCTCGGCTTTGCGACACGCATCCATTATCTGATCAAAGGTGGCGCCAGGATCGGCCATCGCCAGGTTATCGTAGACTGTTCCAGCGAACAGCAGGGTTTCCTGCGGAACCATTCCAAAGCATTGCCGCAGCTCGTTCGCAGACAAATTTCGGATGTCGCGGCCGTCGACGAGTATCTGGCCCTCTGATGCCGGATAGAACCCCAGCAACAGTTTCGTCAGGGTACTCTTGCCCGACCCGGAAGCGCCCGTGAGTAAAGTCAGCTGACCGGGGTTGAGGCTCAGGTTGAGGTTGCGATAGACGAACGGGTGCTGTGGGCTGTATCGGAAGCCGAGATCAATGATCTCGATGTGGCCCGCGCGATGTCGGCTGCGGGCCGGCACAACAGCGTAAGGCTCGGTCGGCAGGTTCATCACATCGCCCAGGCGCTTGACTGCCACCGATGCTTGCTGAAACTCTTGCCACAGCCCGACCAGGCGCAGCATGGGCTGAGACATACGATTGGCGAACATCTGGAACGCAACGAGCATACCGATCGTGAAGCCGGTGCTGTGCATGACCAGCAGAGCACCGACGATCAAGATGCTCAACGTCATGGCCTGCTCGAGGGTTCCAGCGAGCACGTTGAAGGTGTTGGCCAGCTGGCGAGTGGAGAAACCCGCTGCCAGGTAGCTGGCCAAGTATTCGCCGTAGCGGCGTTCAAGTAGCGGTTCAGTCTGCAGACTCTTGACTGTGGCCATTCCTGCCACGTACTCGGTGACAAAGGCCTGGTTCCGGGCGCCCAGCAGGAACTGACGATTGAGCCGGGCGCGAAAGATGGGTGTCACGGCCAGGCTCAAAACGCTGATTGCCGCGAGACAACACAGCGCGATAAGCGACAGCTGCCAGCTGTAGAACAGCATCACGCCCAGGAAAATGAGCAGAAACGGGAGGTCCAGAACAAGCGATACTGCAGCGCCGGACAGAAAATCCCGGATCGTCTCCACACCGTGCAGGCGCGACACGATTACTCCGGTGGGCCGCTGCTCGAAATAGCGTAAAGGTAAACGCAGAAGATGCCCGAACACGTGGCTCCCGAGCACTGCATCGATGCGATTACCGGTGTGGATCACGAGGTACTGACGCAGCCAGGTCATGACGGTGGAGAACAGCATGAACATCACCAGGGCGAAACCCACCACCGCCAGTGTGCTGTGGGTCTGATGCACGATCACCTTGTCGATAATCACTTGAGTGAACAAGGGTGTGGCCAGAGCCATCAGCTGTATGGCCAACGAAGCCAGCAACACATCACGAAAGATGCGTTTGTGCTTGGCCAATTCGGGGATGAACCAGCCAAAGCCGAAATCCTCGCGTGCGGCCGAGTCGGATGGACTGCCATCATCTGCACGCCGACCTTGCTTCTCAGCGCGCTCCAAGGCCAGCAGCACCGGCTCGTACCGGTTCCCGAACTGCTCACCGCTGAGCGTCTCTCCGCTCTGAGCGCCGACAGGAAACAGCAACACCCGCTCGCCGTCAGTTTTCAGGATCAGCGCTGGGGCTTCTCCGTCTCTACGGCTGAGGGCAACGGCGGGCAGATCGTGCGCTTGCGGCCCACCGCGCGAGACCGGTTGCTCGCGAACGCGAAAGCCGAACGCGTGTGCGGCGTCGCATAGGCTGCCCACCGTGTAGGGTGGTGGATAGTGCTGGACAACCAACCGCGCGTCGAACGGGACCCGGAACAGTTGACAGATGCTGCCCAGCATCCACAGCAGCTCATCCCTCTGCAGGGGAGCGGACAGGCGAACCTGTGGCCGGGGGGATTCGGGTTTGGACTTGAGCAAGCCGAGCACGACGGATTCTCCAGAACTGGGGGCTTAACCGGCTCCCAGCGAGCAACCGCCATGCCACGCCCTCGTCCTGCGTCGCCTCTCTATGCAGGGAAAGCGCCGGGCGGCGCGCCCGATCGGCCCGCTGCACGCGCCCTGCGCTTAGGGTTCGCGTGATCGCGTATCAGCAACGCCGAGAGTGCGGCATGATCGGACACGCGCGCCCAATGCGGCCCTCTGTGCACATGCGCCAGCTGCACCCGGAACCCGCGCACATAGATGCGATCCAGGTGAAGCACAGGCAACACAGCCGGGAAGCTGCGCGCCGGGCCTCGACCATAGGTTTCGAACACTTCGGACACGCTCAGTGCGCGCATGAGATATTCGCTTGCGCGCCGGGTCCAGTCGTTGAAGTCGCCAGCAACGATCAGCGGGGCGGAGTGCGGCACGAGACGCTCGATGCGGCTCGCCAGCACCTCCAGCTGCTTCTCGCGCCACACGCGCAGCAACCCCAGGTGCACGTTGATCGTGTGCAGCCGCTGGTCCCAACCTGGCACTTCGATTTCGCAGTGCAATAACCCGCGCCGCTCCAAGCGGTGCATGGAAACATCCTCGTTGTCCCAGCGCTTGATCGGAAATTTGCTGAGGATCGCATTGCCGTGATGCGCGTCGTCGACCACCGCGTTGCGCCCATAGGCGAAATCCCGCCAGACCGCATCCGCAAGAAACTCATACTGGGGCGCGGTCGGCCAGTCGTCGTGTCGCCGTGCCAGACGGGCGTGGAAGCCGACTACTTCCTGGAGAAATACCAAGTCCGGCTCCACCGTTTGCAGACGGTCTTTGAGGTCGTGCAAGCTCACGCGCCGCTTGAATTGAGCGAAGCCTTTGTGAATGTTGTAAGTCAGGACGTGCAATGTTTGCATTCCGTCTCCGCGCCGAGCTGTCAGCTGCTTCTGTCTCCCAGTTTACGGATCGCGGCGGCATTGCTCCAGGAGAAACAGCGTTGCGCCGCCTCCTGGCATCGCAACCAGACGAACCCAAGATGCTCCCGCGGCGCGACCCTCACAGGAATAGGAGCCGCCAGCTCAAGCCCAAACACGTGCTCGGCGTTATGCGTCACGCCCGGCGCGTAGCGCCAGCGCCACTCGGGGAAGATTTCGTACTCGTTGGTCAGATGCCAATCGGTCAGGCAGTACTGCCGAGCGTCCAGACCCGTCTCCTCCTGCACCTCCCGTACTGCGGTCTGCTCCAGCGTCTCCCCCTCGTTTTGACTGCCCGTCACCGACTGCCAGTAGCCCGGGTGATCTGCTCGTTCAAGCAGCAACACCTGAAGGTCTGGCGTGTGGACCACCACCAAGACCGAGATTGGAACTTTGTGGATCAACTCGAGCCCGCGACAGCCGCTTTCTCCAACCCGCCCGGCCGGTTCGCGTTTCGTCTACGGCGTGCGCAGCCGAAGATGAAGCTCGCGCAGCTGCCGTTCGTCCACCGGGCCGGGCGCGTGCGTGAGCAGGTCCTGGGCGCGCTGTGTCTTGGGAAAGGCGATTACGTCTCGTATAGACTCGGCCCCCGCCATCAACGCCACGATGCGATCCAGCCCGAAGGCGAGGCCACCGTGTGGCGGGGCGCCATATTGGAGCGCATCCAGCAAGAAGCCGAACTTCGCGCGCGCCTCATCCGCCCCGATGCCAAGTGCCGCGAACACCTTGGCCTGCACGTCCTGGCGATGGATACGCACCGAGCCCCCGCCGATCTCCCAGCCATTGAGCACAACGTCGTAGGCTTTGGACAAAGCTTTACCCGGATCGTTGTCCAGATAGTCCTCGTGACCGTCCATGGGCGCCGTGAACGGATGGTGCAGTGGATCCCAGCGCTTCTCGTCGTCGCTCCACTCGAACATGGGAAAATCGAGCACCCACAGCGGTTTCCACCCGGTTTGCACAAAGCCCCGGTCGTGGCCGATCTTCGTCCGCAGCGCGCCGAGGGAATCGTTGACGACTTTCGTCTTGTCGGCTCCGAAAAGCAAAAGGTCTCCGTCGCGCGCACCCGTGCGCTCGAGGAGAGCCGCTACGGCCCCGTCGGAGAGATTCTTGACAATCGGCGACTGCAAGCCGTCGCGTCCGCGCGCGGCGTCGTTGACCTTCACGTACGCCAGACCTTTGGCGCCGTGGATTGCCGCGAGTTGCGCATAGGCGTCGATCTCCCCGCGCGTGAGCTGCCCGCCGCTTGGGACGCACAGCGCGGCGACGCGTCCGTCGAGCATATTCGCCGCACTCGAGAATACCTTGAACTCGACCTCTTTCATCACGTCGGTGAGCTCAGTGAGCACGAGCGGTACCCGCAGGTCTGGCTTGTCCGAGCCGTACAGCGACTGCGCGCGGGCGTAGCTCATGCGCGGAAACGGGTCAGGGAGACTGACACCCAGAGCTTCTTCGAACACCGTGCGCAGCATCTGCTCCATCAGCGCAGTGATCTCGGCGATGCCGAGGAACGAGGTTTCGACGTCGATCTGAGTAAACTCCGGCTGGCGGTCGGCGCGTAGATCCTCGTCGCGGAAGCATTTCGTGATCTGGTAATAGCGATCGAACCCCGCCACCATCAGCAGCTGCTTGAACAGCTGCGGCGATTGCGGCAGTGCGTAGAAGTGACCGGCGTGCACGCGGCTTGGGACCAGATAGTCGCGCGCGCCCTCCGGCGTGGACTTGGTCAGCATGGGCGTTTCCACATCGATGAAGCCGTGCGCATCCAGAAAGCGCCGCACGCTCATCGCCACCTGGTAGCGCAGCCGCAGGTTGCGCTGCATCGGCGGTCGGCGCAAGTCCAGAACGCGGTGCTCCAGACGCACGTTCTCATTCAGGCTCTCCTCGTCGAGCTGGAACGGCGGCGTAAGCGAGGCATTCAGAATCTCGATTGTGGCGGCCAGCACCTCGATCTCGCCGGTCCGCAGATTCGGGTTGACGGTGCCCTGCGGGCGCGGTCGTACGCTCCCCTCGACGCGGAGCACAAATTCCCCGCGCAGACGATCGGCGATCGCAAAGGTGTCGGGCGTGTCGGGGTCGCACACAACCTGCACCAGCCCCTCCCGGTCCCTGAGGTCGACAAAGATTACGCCGCCGTGATCGCGCCGGCGGTGCACCCAGCCGAACAAGGTGACGGATTGCCCAAGATACTTCCGGTCGATCAGCCCACAGTAATCGGTACGCATAGAGAAACGCCGCAGAGAACTTCGGTCAGGTCAAAAGATGCGCGCGACGCAGCTCAAGCGTCGGGCGCGGCGTTCCCCGCGATCAGTCTACGCGGCGCGGCCGGCGAGGCAACACCCATGGAGATGACATATTTGAGCGCCTCGTCGACGCTCAACTCAAGCTCGATCACATCTGAGCGCGGCACGATGAGAAAATACCCTGACGTGGGGTTGGGCGTCGTGGGAACGTAAACGCTGATGCAATCGCCGCCCAGCCTTTCGGCGACTTCACCGCTCGGAGCACCAGTGAGAAAGGCTACGGTCCAGGCCTTGCTATGCGGGAAGTGCACTAGCAGTGCTTTGCGGAAAGCCTGGCCTTGCGTCGAGAACAGCGTGTCGGAGACTTGCTTGACGCTGTTGTAGATGGTCTTTACAACCGGAATCCGGGCGAGCACGCTTTCGCCGAAGTGCACCAAGCGCTGGCCGATGATGTTTGCCGCGAACACGCCGCTCAGAAACAGCACCAGCAATGTCAGGACAACACCGAGACCGGGGATGTTGAAGCCGAGCCACGTCTTCGGCTGCAAGGATTCCGGCAACAGCAGCAGCGTGCTGTCCATGGTGCTGACGATCAGATTCAGGACCCATAGCGTAATGACCAGGGGGACCCAGATCAGCAAGCCCGTGATGAAATACTTCCTCACCGCGCGGGCGCTCCCCTTTCACGATGCAGCGTCATGTGCCGGACTGGCAGGCCGGGCAGGCGCCGGCACCGCATTCGGCGGCTGATTTGCTCGATTCAGAAGACGCCGCGCTGTCCGCTTTCGCCCCATCCGACTTCGACTCTTCCGTCGCCTTGGGCTTGGAACCATTGTTCTTGAAATCGGTGGCATACCAGCCGCTCCCTTTGAGCTGGAAACCGGCGGCCGAGATGAGTTTGGCCATGGTTGAGCGGCCACAGCTTTCGCAATCGGTGACGGCCGGCTCAGAGAGCTTTTGCAGATACTCCTTTTCGAAGCCGCAGGCCGTGCAGCGGTATTCGTAGATCGGCATATCAAACCTCTGAATGCTCGTAAAAACAATATTATAACGGACAACCCCGATCCCTTTATGGGGGCAGGACGCATCGAATCCAATGGCATGACCCACGCTACCGGCGCATCCCTCCCGATCTGGCCCTTCCCGCGGGTGCTTGCTCACCGCGGCGGAGGTACGCTCGCGCCCGAGAATACCTTAGCGGGGCTGCGTGCCGCCGCCGGATACGGCTTCCGGGGAGTCGAGTTCGACGCAAAGCTGACGCGCGACGGCGTGGTCGTGCTGATGCACGACGAAACGCTGGAGCGCACTACCGATGGCCGCGGCCTGGTCGCGCAAACCGATTGGGCCGGGCTGCAACGTCTGGACGCAGGGAGCTGGCGCGATAGTCGTTTTGCCGGAGAGACCATCCCCACTTTGACTGCGGCGCTGCGGCTGTGTGCCGAGCTGGGCCTGTGGCCGAATGTCGAAATCAAAGCCTGCCCCGGGCGCGAAGCTGAAACCGGCGACGCGATTGCGCGAGAGGTGCTTCAGCGCTGGGCGGGCGGCACGTTCCCGCTCCTGTCATCGTTCTCCCCGGTGGCTTTGGAAGCAGCCCGCTCCGCCGCACCGCAACTTCTCCGCGGACTGCTGGTAGATACCGTTCCCGACGATTGGCTCGAGCAAGTCGAAGCGCTCGGCTGTTTCTCTCTGCACTGCGATCAGCGTGGCGTGACTCAGGCTGTGGAGGGGATCGCAGGGCGCATCCCCATATTGTGCTACACAGTCAACCAGCCGGAGCTGATGCGCGAGCTGCTGGCCCACGGCGTCAGCGCGGTTGTCACGGATCGCATCGACCTCATCGCTCCGGACGCGTGATCCGGTGTGAACCGGGGCGCGATATCGAGCCGGATGCAGCCCAGCGGCTGAAGCTCAGGCCGCCGCGCGCTGCTGAGCGGGGTTGCGAAACTCCGCGAGCAGCCTTGCTTGCATCTCTCTTGCCGCCGTCAGGCTGCGCATCTTCACGTGACCGTAACCGCGGATCTCCTCCGGGATCGACGCGATCTGGACCGCCAGTGCATGATTCTCCGGCCGCAGTCCGGCGACAAGCTCATCGAGCAGCTGCGCGTACTCCTCGATCAATCTCCTCTCGGTGCGCCGCTCGTCAGTGTAGCCAAAGACATCGAGTACCGTGCCACGTAAACGACGGAGCTTGGCCAGCAGCTTGAACGCACTGAACATCCAAGGACCGAATTCGGACTTGACGGGCTCACCTCGTTCGTTGCGGCGGCCCAGAAGCGGCGGCGCCAGATGGAAGTGCAACTTATAGCCACCCTCGAACTGCTCCTTCACCCGCTCGTGAAAGCCAGCCTGTGTGAAGAGGCGCGCCACTTCGTACTCGTCCTTGTACGCCATAAGCTTGAAGTAGTAGCGAGCGACGGCTTCGGTGAGGCCGGTCCTGCTCTTGACGGCGTTGCTCTCCGCGCTTCGAACTTTCTCCACCAGTGACCGGTATCTGCGCGCGTACGCCGCATCCTGGTAAGCGGTGAGAAATACCTCCCGACGCGAGATCAGCTCATCGAGCGAATGCGATAACGTGGTGCTGGCCTCACCGTCCGTCCCCGGTGCGATCAAACGTTCGAGCGCAGCGGGATCGACCGCAGCGCGACGCCCCCACAAGAATGCGGCCTGATTCATCTTGACAGCAGCCCCGTTCAAGTCGATCGCTCGGTTGATGGCTTCGGCCGATACCGGTACCAGGCCGCGCTGGAAGGCGTGTCCCAGCATGAACATGTTGGTCGCGATGCTGTCGCCCACCAGCGCCGTGGCTATGCGCGTGGCATCGACCAGATGAACTCGATCCTCGCCTACGGCCTTGCCGATCGAGTGGCGAAGCGACTCGCCCGGAAACGCGAGGTCGGCGTTGCGCGTGAAATCGCCGGTCATCTGCTCGTGCGTGTTGACCACCATGTGAGTGACGCCCGAGCGCGTCGTGTCGATGGTCTTCTGACTCGCGCTCACAACCAGATCGCAGCCTAGAACCAGGTTGGCTCCGCCCGCGCCGAGGCGCACGGTTCGGATGTCCTCCGGGTTCGCCGCGATCTGCAGATGGCTCCATACCGCACCACCCTTCTGCGCCAGTCCCGCCATGTCCAATCCTGCGAATCCCTTTCCCTCCAGGTTGGCAGCCATTCCCACGATCGCGCCGATGGTCACCACACCGGTACCGCCGATGCCGGTGACGATGATGCCGTAGGGCCTGTCCAGCGGAGGAAGCTGTGGCTCCGGAACTGCTGCAAACAGTCTCGCGTCGCCCTCGACCGCCGGCGCCGGCCTGCCTCTGCGCAGCCGCCCACCGTGTACTGTGACAAAGCTCGGGCAGAAGCCATCGACGCACGAGTAGTCCTTGTTGCAGGACGACTGATCGATGGTGCGCTTGCGGCCGAACTCAGTTTCCAGCGGCAGGACAGAGACGCAGTTCGATTTGAGCCCGCAGTCGCCGCAGCCCTCGCACACCAGATCGTTGATCAGCACGCGTTTGGACGGATCGGGATACAGATTGCGCTTGCGCCGGCGCCGCTTCTCTGCCGCGCAGGTCTGATCGTAGATGATCACCGAAGTGCCTTCGACCTGCCGCATCTCGCGCTGCACCCGGTCGTAGTCGCGACGGTGATACACGGCGACTCCAGCCGGGAATCCCGCATTTGCACTGTACTTGTGCGGCTCGTCGGTGACCACTGCGCACGCGACCGCACCCTCCGCGAGAACCTGCGCTGCGATCTGGGGCACGGTGAGATTGCCGTCGAGCCGTTGACCGCCCGTCATGGCGACGGCGTCGTTGTACAGGATCTTGTAGGTGACATTCACCCCCGACGCAACGGTGGCGCGCAGCGCCAGCAGACCGGAGTGATAGTAGGTGCCGTCGCCGATATTCTGGAACACGTGCTTGGTTTTCACGAACGGCGCCTCACCCATCCAGCTGGCGCCTTCTCCGCCCATCTGCGTGAAGCCGGCCGTATTGCGCTCCATCCACACCGCCATGAAGTGACAGCCGATCCCAGCCAGGGCGCGGCTGCCGTCCGGCACGCGCGTCCCGGTGTTGTGCGGACAGCCGGAGCAAAAATACGGTGTGCGATCCATGGCCGGCTGGTCCGCCACACGCGACACGAGCCGCTCCTGCTCGGCCACCCGCGCCTCCAGCTGGGCGTCGCGGGCGTATTCAAGAACTCGGCGGCCGATGGCAGCGGCGATGTGGTTCGGGTCGAGCGCGCCGTTGCTGGGAAACAGTTGCAGTCCCGTCTCGTCGCGCTTGCCGACGACCTGCGGCATGTCGGGCCTGCCGTAGCAGATCTCCTTGAGCTGATGCTCGATCAGCTCGCGCTTCTCTTCGACTACGATCACCTTGCGCAATCCGCGAGCAAAGCGCAGTGCGCCTTCGGGCTCTAACGGCCACGTCATCGCCACCTTGTAGACGCGCAGGCCGAGGCGTCTGGCCTCCGCATCGTCTATTCCGAGATACTGGAGCGCTTGACGCACATCCATGTAGGACTTTCCGCACGTCATGATCCCGAACCGTGCATCCGCGGCGTTGACAACGATGCGGTCGAGCGCATTGGCCCGCGCGAACGCTCTTGCCGCCTCGATCTTGTACTTGTGCAACCGCGCCTCTTGCTCGAGCGGAGGATCGGGCCAGCGGATGTTGAGGCCCCCCGGCGGAGGCGTATAGTCGGTCGGCAGGCGGATCTGGACCCGCTCCGAGCTCACGTCCACCACGGCAGAAGCATCGATGGTGTCCTTCATGCACTTCAGCCCCACCCAGCAGCCGGAGAAGCGCGACAACGCCCAGCCGTAGATGCCGTAGTCGAGCAGTTCCTGCACGCCGGCGGGGTTCAGGATTGGGATCATCGCGTCGACCAGCGCAAATTCGCTTTGATGCGCAGTGGTCGAGGACTCGCAGGTGTGATCGTCACCCATCAGCACCAGAACGCCCCCGAGCGGATGGGTTCCGGCCAGGTTGCCGTGGCGGAAGGCATCGCCGCTGCGGTCCACACCTGGGCCCTTTCCGTACCAGATGGCGAACACGCCATCGTGTTTGTTCTCGCCGTGAAAGTGCGCCTGCTGAGTGCCCCAGCAG
>DASPUW010000422.1:0-5617 GCA_035622675.1 Burkholderiales bacterium
CGGGGAAGTCGGATGCGTGCTATCGCCCGCCCGGCGGATGCCTCAATTTGGCCCGGAGCGAGGATGCGCGTCATGAGTGAGCTGACGGTACCACGCGCGGTGATGCTTCCACGCCCAGCCGGGCGTCACCGTGCCACGGAGCATCGCGTGCACCGAGCCCTTGACCCAGAGCGAGGCGTAGATGTGGATCATGACCGCCACGATCAGAGCAAACGCGCACAGGGAATGCAGCAGCGAGGAGAAACGGATCAGACGGATGGGGAAGTAGGCGGAGAAGTACGCGCGCCAGATGACGATTCCCGTGAGGAAGAGTCCCGCCATGCCGACCACGATCACGAGGAACAGCAGCTTTTGCCCGGCGTTGTAGCGGCCGACCTCGGGGAGCCGGTCTTCGCGGTTGTCGACCACGTCGCGCCACTGCTTGAGCCATTGACGGTCGGCGGGCGTGATGCGGTTGTCGCCCCACAGCGCCCTGGCCATGAGCAGGAACAGCAGCGCCGCCGCCAGCCCGATGAACGGATGCAGGATCCGCGTCCAGGGTCCGCCGCCGAAGAGATTGCCGAACCAGAACAGCGCCGGATGAAACAGCGCCAGCCCGGAGAGTGCCGCGAGCACGAAGGCGATCGCGTTCAGCCAGTGATTGGTGCGCAGCTCGGCGCTGTAGCGCACCACGGAGTCGCGGCCTGGGTTGTCGGTCATGAGCGCTTCTCCGCTGCCGCCTCATCGGCGGGCGTGACCTCGTTTCTCCCGACCCGCACGAAGTGGAAGAATCCGGCGAGTACCGTGAGCGCCATGGCGGCGAGCGCCAGCGGCTTGGCCGCGCCCTTCCACACCTTCACCATCGAACTGATGTGCGGATCCATCGCCAGCCCGGCGTACAGCTGCGGCTGGTCGCCGTGGTGCAGGACGTACATGACGTGGGTGCCGCCGACGCCGGGAGGATCGTAGAGGCCGGCCTTGTCGAAGCCGCGCGACTTCAGGTCCGCGACCCGCTCGGAGGCGTGCTGCTTCATGTCCTCCTTGGTGCCGAACACCAGCGCCCCGGTGGGGCAGGCCTTGATGCAGGCGGGCTCGAGGCCGACCGCGACGCGATCGGAGCACAGCGTGCACTTGTAGGCCTTGCGATCGCGCTTGGAGATGCGCGGGATGTCGAACGGGCAGCCCGTCACGCAATAGCCGCAGCCGATGCAGTTCTCTTCATGGAAGTCGACGATGCCGTTGGCGTACTGGACGATCGCACCGGGCGCCGGGCAGGCCTTGAGGCAGCCGGGGTCGGCGCAGTGCATGCATCCGTCCTTGCGGATCAGCCACTCGAGGTCGCCTTGCGGGTTCTCGTACTCGGCGAAGCGCATCAGCGTCCAGGTCTGGTCGCTCAAGTCCGCCGGGTTCTGATAGCTGCCGAAGTTGGTGCCGACCTCGTCGCGCAGATCGTTCCATTCCATGCAGGCGACCTGGCAGGCCTTGCAGCCGATGCACTTGCTGGTGTCGATGAGCTTGGCGACCTCGCCGGTGGGGGCGACGCGCGCCGCGGGCGAGGCCGTGGTGGTCGCGGAGCGACGGACGATGTCGAGTGATTGCAGCGCCATGTCAGCGGCTCCCCAGGGGTCTCACGCCCGCTCCACCTTGACGAGGAACGACTTGAACTCGGGCGTCTGCGAATTGCCGTCGCCGACCGCCGGGGTCAGTGTGTTGGTCAGGTAGCCGGGCTTGGTGAGGCCCGTGAACCCCGCGTGCAGCGGAATACCGACCGTGTGCACCGGCTTGCCATCGACAGTCAGCGTCCGCAGCCGCTTCGTGACCACCGCGACCGCCTTGATGAAGCCGCGGTTCGAGGAGACCTTCACCATGTCGCCCGAGGCGATGCCAAGATCCTTGCCGAGCGCCTCGCCGATCTCGACGAACTGCTGGGGCTGCATGATCGCGTTCAGCCGCGAGTGCTGCGTCCAGAAGTGGAAGTGCTCGGTCAGGCGGTAGGTCGTGGCGACGTGCGGGAACTGCTCGGGCTTGCCGAAGGCGGCGCGGTCGTCCTTGAAGACGCGCGCCGCCGGGTTGTTGAGCGCGTCCTTGCCGTTCGGGTTGAGCAGGTTGTGCGCGAGCGGCGTCTCGAAGGGCTCGTAGTGCTCCGGGAACGGGCCCTCGGCCATGCCGGCCTTGGCGAAAAAGCGCCCGACACCTTCCGAGTTCATGATGAACGGGCCCATGCCGAGCGCCGGATCCTCGTCGGCCTTGTAGTCCGGGATGTCCACGCCGCCCCAGGCGGCGCCGTTCCAGGCGATGAGCTTGCGTCCCGGATTGAAGGGCTTGCCGCTCGGGTCGCAGGAGGCGCGGTTGTACATGACGCGCCGATTCGCCGGCCACGCGAACGCCCAGTTGAGCGTCTGTCCGATGCCGGTCGGGTCGGAGTTGTCGCGCCGCGCCATGAGATTGCCCGCCGGACCCCAGGCGCCGGCATAGATCCAGCATCCGGAGAGCGTGCTGCCGTCATCGCGCAGCTCGGCGAAGCCCTGAAGCTGCTCGCCGGCCTTGCGCGTCACGGTCGTTGGATTCTTCGGATCCGCGAGATCCTTGAGCGCGCGGCCCGAGTATTCCTTGGCGAGCTCCTCGGGCGTCGGCGTCGGCCGCGCGTACGGCCAGGAGAGATTCACGATCGGATCCGGGAACGCGCCGCCGTCCTTCTTGTACAGGGCGCGCAGGCGCGTGAACAGTCCGCTCATGATCTCGATGTCGGTGCGCGCCTCGCCGGGCGGCTCCGCGCCTTTCCAGTGCCACTGCAGCCAGCGCGCGGAGTTGACCAGCGCCCCGTCCTCCTCGGCGAAGCACGAGGTCGGGAGGCGGAACACCTCCGTCTGGATCCTGCTCGAGTCGACGTCGTTGTGCTCGCCGAAGTTACGCCAGAACTCGCTGGTCTCGGTAGCGAGGGGGTCCATGATCACCAGGAACTTGAGCTTCGCGAGGCTCGCGTCCATCTTGCCCTTGTTGGGCGCTGAGGCCAGCGGATTGAAGCCCTGGCAGATGTAGCCGTTGATCTTTCCCTGGCTCATCAGCTCGAAGGTCTGGAGCATGTCGTAGCCCTTGTCGAGCTTCGGCAGGTACTCGAACGCCCAGTTGTTCTCGGGCTGGGCCGCATCTCCCCACCAGGCCTTCATGAGACTCACGTGGAACTTGCCGTAGTTCTGCCAGTAGCTGAGCTGGTTCGGCCGCAGCGGCTTCAAGGCGCGTGCGGCGATGTACGGGCCGTAGTCCTGCTCCTTCTCGGCGGGCAGCGTCAGGTAGCCCGGCAGCAGGTTCGACATCAGCCCGAGGTCGGTGAGCCCCTGGATGTTCGAGTGCCCGCGCAGCGCATTCATGCCGCCGCCGGCGATGCCGATGTTGCCGAGCAGCAGCTGCATCATCGCCCCGGCGCGGATCATCTGCGAGCCGACCGAGTGCTGCGTCCAGCCGAGCGCGTACATGATGGTCAAAGCGCGGTTCGGGGCCGAGGTTGAGCCGATCATCTCGCACACCTTGAGGAACTTGTCCTTGGGCGTGCCGCAGACGCGCTCCACCATCTCGGCGGTGTAGCGCGAATAGTGACGCTTCATCAGCTGGTAGACGCAGCGCGGATGGGCGAGGGTCGGGTCGGTCTTGACGTAGCCGTCAGTGCCGAACTCGTAGTCCCAGCTCGACCTGTCGTAGCTGTGCTTGTCGGGGTTGTAGCCCGAATAGAGCCCGTCCTTGAACGCGAAGTCCTCGCGCACCAGGAAGCTCATGTCGGTGTAGTTCCTGACGTACTCGTGCTGGATCTTGTCCTCGGTCAGCAGGTAGTTCATCACCCCGCCGAGGAAGGCGATGTCGGTGCCGGTACGGATGGGCGCGTAGAAGTCGGCGACCGAGGCGGAGCGCGTGAAGCGCGGATCGACGACGATCAGCTTCGCCTTGTTGTGCGCCTTCGCCTCAGTGACCCACTTGAAGCCGCACGGATGGGCCTCGGCGGCGTTGCCGCCCATGATGAGAACGATGTCGGCATTCTTGATGTCGACCCAGTGATTCGTCATCGCTCCACGGCCAAACGTCGGGGCAAGACCTGCCACCGTCGGGCCGTGTCACACACGGGCCTGATTGTCGAAAGCCAGGATGCCGAGTGAGCGCACCACCTTGTGGGTGATATAGCCGACTTCGTTGCTGCTGGCGGAGGCCGCCAGCATTCCCGTCGTCAGCCAGCGGTTGACCGTGTGGCCGTCCGCGGTCTTGGCGACGAAGTTGGCGTCGCGATCCGCCTTCATGAGCTTGGCGATCTTGTCGAGCGCGTCGTCCCAGGTGATCGGTTCCCACTCGGTTCCACCCGGCCGGCGGTACTGGGGGTGCAGCAGCCGGCTCGGGCTGTGGATGAAGTCGATGAGCCCGGCGCCCTTCGGGCAGAGCGTGCCGCGGTTCACCGGATGATCCGGGTCGCCTTCGATGTGGAAGATGCTCGAGCGCGCGTTCTTGGCGCGATCGCCCAGGCTGTACATGATCAAGCCGCAGGCGACCGAGCAGTACGGACAGGTGTTGCGCGTCTCGGTCGCGCGACTCAGCTTGAATTCGCGCACCTCGGCGAGCGCGGCGCCGGGCGAGAAGCCGAGCAGCGCGAGACTCGATCCGGCCAGGGTGGCGCCGGTTATCTTGAAGAATTCGCGCCGTGTCACATCAGCCATACATACCCCTCCTGCATGGTCGCAGACGCACAGAGTCTATGCTTCCTGCCAAAGCGAAGCTATCTGGCAACCCGACACGCCGCTGACCGAATTGCGCCTGCTCTGAAGCGCTTTAACGCAAGAGTTTCTCCTGCATAATCAGCGTGTTAGGAGACCCCGATTTTTTTCGACCGACCCCTGAGCAGGTGGATGCGAAGGGCACTCTGTCAGTGACTCGGCACCTGATCGTGCCCCGGGAAACGTCTGAGCGCCATCACGCAAACCACCGCAAGCAGCGCGAGCGTCAGGAGCTGGGCGATCAGGAACGGCGGCTCCTTCGCAGTCGGTGCCAACGCATGCAGGAACCCAATCTTCAGAAACCCCTGCACGACCGCGACGAAGGCGTTGAAGTACACGGCCAGCACAATGGTCACAACATAGATTGCGCGCCAGGCCCGCGCGAGGCGGTTGACGTAGAGAGCGAACGCTGCGATCGCCACCACTACGAGCTCGATGACGCCCACAATCCGCGCAGGATCGGGCGTGGGAGTGCCAGGCGGAGCAGGCAGAACGAAGCCCGTGAGGCTGATGAGTACCGAGCTCGCAAGCAGCGTCGCGACCCAGGCGGGCTGATGTTCCCCCCGGCACAAGGCAATGAGGACCAGGGCGCCCGCCAGCAAGCCGATAAAGCAGACGACGATGTGAAGTGCAAGCATCACCCGTTCTCCTATGGTTCTTCTATGGGGTTCTTCGCGCTGCCTGCGTCGTGTAGCACGCTACCCCGGCCGCGCTGGGCCTGCAACAAGACAGGTTGCGTCGCGTTCCGACAGATGATCGGGCGTTCCCGGATACGGTGGCATCCGTCAGCGGCCGGGGTCACACTCCGCGCTGTCGGGGTCGATAAGCGCGACCAAACACCACTCGAGAAACAGACGGGAGGACCTGACGATGGACCGCAAGAGCGT
>DASPUW010000423.1:0-6023 GCA_035622675.1 Burkholderiales bacterium
CGATGCGCCGGGCTCCGGGAACGGAGTCGGCTTCATCGGCAGCGTGGGCATAAGCAGCAGGTCGTACTGCTTGAGCGCTCCGTCGTAGGCCTCGACCAGACGCCGCGTGAGATTCATGGCTTTGCCGTAGTAGCGGTTGCCGTGATACTTCTTGATGTAGACGCCGAGTAGGGTGATGAGCTGGGTGGTCTCCGAAGTTTCCTTGGCGCGCAGCTCCCAGCCGTGCAGCTTGTCCATCAGGCTGGTGATGTACAGGTCAGGCCGGGACAGGCCGAAGCCGTCCCCGAACATCATGGTCTGCGTGATGCCTTCGACGCCGATCGGCAGCCACAACGCCGGCCCGAGCAGATGCATCGGGATAGACACCTCGTCCACCTGCGCGCCCAGCTTCTTCAACAACTCGCTGCCCTTGCGTACCTTGTCGTCGACTGCCCTCTCCGATTCGGGACGGCCGAAGCCTTCCTTCACCAGCGCGATCTTCATGCCTTTGACGCCGCCGTCGAGCATCTGCGTGTAGGGATGCGTCTTGGGCGAATACTGGCGCGGGTCGTAGCCGTCCGCGCCGGCGATGACTTCCAGCATCGCCGCGTTGTCCTTGACCGTCTTGGTCATCGGCCCGGTGTGGTCCACGTAGATCTCGATCGGCATGATGCCCGTGTACGGAACCAGGCCGTGCGTCGGCTTCATGCCGTAGATGCCGCACCAGCAGGAGGGCATGCGGATGGAGCCGCCCTGATCACCGCCCAGCGCCAGGTCAGCCTCGCCCAGTGCCACTGCCACGCCGCTGCCGGAGGACGAGCCGCCCGCGGAGTAACCCATGCGGTAGGGGTTGTGAACCGGGCCCTTAGCCCCCGTGTGGCTGCTCCCGGACAGGCAGTAGTACTCGCAGTGCGTCTTGCCGACGATCTCCGCGCCGGCGTCGAGCAGACGCTGAACCACGGTGGCGTCAATCTCGGGAATGTAGCCTTCGAGGATCGAGGCGCCGTTCATCATGGGCACGCCTGCAACCATGACGTTGTCCTTGACGGCCACCCTCTTGCCCTTGAGCTTGCCCTCCGATGCGCCCTTGATGGAGGTCTTCACGTACCAGGCGTTGTGCTTGTTCTCTTCGGGCGGCGGGTAGTATCCGGGGGTGCGCGGATATTTCACCGGTGGCAGATAGTCCGGCATGCGGTCGACGATGTTGTAGGCGTCGATGTTGCCTTTCATCAGACCGAGAAAGGACTGGATGTCCGCCTCGGTGAGCGACAGGCCGACCACCGAGGCAGCCTCGTGGAGTTGTTCGGGGGTGGGATAAGCGACTGGCATTGAGGTCTCCTTTTCTTCCCTGGTTGAATGCCGTCCCGGTGAACCGGGCTCTCAAATATGCTTAGGGTGCCAGCAGGCGCACGAGGTTCGAGTCGTTGCGCACGTCCTCCGACCGGCCTTCGAGCGCGATGCGCCCCCGGTCTATCACGTAGCAGTATTGGGCGACGCGCAGCGCCAGCTTCACGTTCTGCTCGACGATCAGAACGGCGATGTCGCGCGTGAGCTGCTCCAGCCGCTGAGCGATCTCCTCCACAACGCTGTGCCAGACGCCCTCAGTCGGCTCATCCAGCATCAGCAGATACGGCCGGCCCAGCAACGCCCGGCTTATAGCAAGCATCTTACGCTCGCCGCCCGAGAGCGTCCCCGCCTTCTGCTGGAGGCGCTCCCCGAGTCGCGGAAACAAATTGACCACTTCCTCGATTCTGGACTCGCCGGTGGCGTCCGCCATCTGGCCGATGAGCAGGTTCTGCTTCACGGTAAGCCCGCTGAACACGGCCTGCTCCTGCGGCACATGGCCGATGCCGTTACGCACCCGCTCCTCGGTGGGCGTGTGCGTTGTGTCTTCCCCGTCGAATCTGACGCTCCCGCGTGCGGGCTTCAGTTCGCCCGCCAGCGTGCGTAGCAAAGTGGTCTTGCCGGCACCGTTACGCCCGAGGATGGCGACCGCGCCGCGCGATTCGACCTTCAGGCTCACGTCGAACAGAGCCTGGCTGGTGCCATAGTAGGTGCACAGGCCGTTGGCCTCGAGCAGCGTATCACGCATGACTGAGGTAGGCGTCGCGCACCCGCTCGCTGTTCTGGACCTGCTGGGTGGGGCCGCTGGCCAGCACCTGGCCCTGGTCGAGCACCGTGAGCGAGTCGCAGATGTCTTTGATGAAGTCGAGATCGTGCTCGACGATCAGCAGCGAGCAGTTCTGCTTGATCGGCATGAGCAGCTCACCGGTGGCGCGCCGCTCTTGGGGGCTCATCCCGGCAGTCGGCTCGTCCAGCAGCAGCAGCTTGGGCGCGCAGGCCAGCGCCATTGCGATCTCGAGCCATTGCTGCTGTCCGTGCGACAGCACTCCAGCGAGCTCGTCACGCCTCGCGTCGAGTTGAAAGCGCGACAGCAGATGCATCACGCGCTCGTCCAGCACCTGCCGAGATCGCGACAACATCAACCGCGGCATGGACTCATGCGCTTGAAGCGCGAGCAGCACGTTGTCGTATACCGAAAGCTCTGGCAGGACGGCGGTGATTTGAAACTTCAAGCTTAGTCCGGCACGCGCTCGCTCGGGCACAGCGGCGTGTGTGATGTCCTGCCCGCCCAGCATGATGCTGCCCTGAGTTGCGATCTCCGCGCCGGCGATGCACTTCAACAGCGTGCTCTTGCCCGAGCCGTTTGGCCCGATCAGGCCGTGGAACTCGCCTTGCCGGACCGCCAGATCGGCGTTGCTCAACGCAGTGAGCGATCCGAAGACCTTCGTGACGCCGCGCGCTTCGAGCAGGTTCCCGCGTGGTTCGAGCAACGTCATGGAGCGGTCCGCTCTGGGGCTTCCCGCCGGGCGGGCGGGATCCGGGCGCGCGAAGCCCGGCCGAAAGAGCCGATCCGCTCCCGGTCAGAGACAAAGAAGCCGATGAGCCCGGTTGGCCGGAACATCACGATGACGAGCAGGAGGAGGCCCAGAATGATGGGCCAGCCGGTATTCCAGATGTGAGAGAAGTAGAACCCGAGCAAGTCGATCAGCCCGGTCCCGATGACGGGGCCGATCAGCGTGCCGACGCCGCCGAACAGCGCGTAGAGCACGACTTGGGTGGAGAGCACCGGCCCGAGCTGACCGGGACCGACAAACCCCTCATGAAAGGCGTACAGCGCCCCAGCTAGCCCCGAGACGAAACCCGCGAGACAGAACACGAAGCCCCGGTAATTCTGGGTCGTGTAGCCGAGAAATGCGATGCGGTTCTCCCGCTGCCGGATCCCAGCCAGGACGAGACCGAGCTGAGAGCGGACCAGCACGCGCAGTCCCACGTACACGAGCACGAGCAGCACGAGCGCCATGTAATAGAACACGGGGCCTTCGCTGATCTCGTAGCTCGCAGCGGTAAGGCGGGGTAGGGAAGATATCCCGTTCTGTCCTCCCACGTAAGACCAGCCTCGCGCGAGACGTTCCACGACGTAGGAGCCGGTAAGTGTGCCGAGTGCAACGAATACCACGCTCGGCGGGCGCTTCCCGAGCAGCACGATGGCCGCAACGACGAACGAAACCACCAGCCCGACGAGGGCAGCGGCGGGGAGCAGTACGAACACCGATGTGATTTCCAGCTTGGTGGCTAGCAGCGCCGTGCAATAACCCGCCACGCCAAAGAAGAGCGCTTGTCCGAAGCTCAGGATGCCCGCGTAGCCCCACACGAGATCGAAGGACAGCGCCATCAGTCCAAGGATCAGCACGCGGGTGGTGAATAGCACCCAGAAGTCGTCCAGGAACAGCGGCAGCACGAGCGCAAGGGCGAGCAGGCCGAGCTCGATCCACGGGAGCGCACCCCGGCCGTTACGCGAAGCGTGCTGCTTGGAATTGTTGGGAACTGCAGAAATGAGTGGGCCTCGTCCATATTCCCTCCCCCGCGTGCGGGGGAGGGTAGGGTGGGGGAACCGATCAAGCCTTCAAGCACTCCTTCGGATCGACCATCCCCTTGCTCTTTTCGACGATTACGTACTTGCCGTTGTTGGCCACTGCCGTGTACATGTTCATCTTCACATGCCAGGTTCCGGGAACGACCTCGCAGCCCCCGCCGATGCCGTCCGCGAGCTTGGCCTTCTCCATCGCCGCGGCGACGTCGTCGCGCTTCACGCTCTTCGCGGCTTTGACCGACTCGGCCCACAGATTCAGCCCGCGCCACATGCCGGTCGCCGCGCTACCCGCCGTCAGCGGGTTCTTAGCGGCGTACAGCTTGTTGTATTCCTCCTGGACCTTATTGCCGAACGGATCGTTTATCGCCTTGAAGTAGTCGAGACAGCTCGCGAGACCTTCGATCTCGTGCGCCGGCGTGATGTTGAGCGCGTTCTCGTCGTAGTACACGCAAGCCAGTCGTCCGCCTTTCTTGCTGAAGCCGGCTTCGTAGAGCTGCTTGAAGAACGCTGCTACTCCCGGTGGAATGGTGGTGTTGAACACCACATTCACTCCGCTCGACATGATCTTGTTCACGGTTGCGCTGTACTCGTTGTGGTCGACCGGGAAGTACTCCTCGCCGACCACTTCGCCGCCGTTGGACTCGATCACCTTGCGCGCGTACTTGTTCAGCGTGTGCGGCCACACGTAGTCGGCCGATGGCAGGTAGAACTTCTTTCCGCCGTTTTTCATCAGCCACGGGATGAAGGTGTCACATTGCTGGGCGGGCGTGGGGCCAGTGCAGTACAGGTACTTGGTGCATTCCAGGCCTTCGTACAGCTGCGGATAGATGTAGAGCGTCTTGCCGCGGTTGACGATGGTGTCCTTGATGGCGTTGCGCATCGAGCTGGTGATCCCCCCGAACACCACGTCGACCTTGTCCTGTGTCACCAGCTTGCGTACCCGGGTCACGGCGAGCTGCTCGTTGGTGGCGGTGTCTTCCAGAATCATCTGCACCGGGCGCCCGAGCAGGCCGCCGTTTGCGTTCCAGTCGTCGATTACCATCTTGGCGACGTTCGAGTTGGGGATGCCGCCCCAGCTGATCGGCCCCGTCAGGTCCGTGGCGATACCGACCTTGATGGGGTCGGCCGACCACGCGCCCTTCGGATTCAGCAAATAGCTTCCACCGCCGAGCGCCACCATGCCGCTGAGAAGGCTCGCCCGCTCCAGGAACAGGCGGCGTGAGTAGGACTGCAGCTTGTGCTTATAGTCGTCTTGCATCGCTACTTCCTCCATGTTGAAAGCAGGCCCTCGGGCCGGAACTTCACGATCGCGATCGCGATCAGGAAGACGAGCATGTCGGCCACCACGGGCTTGATGGCCCAGGGAAGCGCAGCGCTGGTGGCCCCAACGAACGCCGCGCCAACGATCGAACCTTCGAAGCTGCCCATGCCGCCGAGCATCACCGCCAGGAAAGACTTGATGAGAAAGGGAACCCCCATGTCGGCGTTGAGCGCGTAGATCGGAACCATGAGGCCCCCAGCCAGCCCCGCGAGTGCGGCGCCGAACGTGAAGGTCGCGGTATAGATCCGGCCGATGGAAATGCCGGAGGCTCGCGCCAGCGCCGGGTTCTCGAGCGAGGCGCGCACCTGCAGGCCGAAGCGCGTGCGCGTGAGCAAGAGGTAGGATCCGACCATCACCAGCGCGGTGATGACGATGACGGCAGTGCGCCACTTGGAGATCAGCACGTCGCCGATCGAGAACGAGCCGACGAGCGGCGCGACGACGTTGAAGAACTGACCCCCGAGCAGCATGCGCACGCCTTCTCTCAGAACCAGCGCGATGGCGTAGGTGCCGAGCATTGCGACGATCGGGGCCGCATAGAATCGGCGGATCACGACGCGCTCGAGGATTAGCCCGACGAGCGCGACTGCAAAGGGTGCGGCGAGCATGCCGACCCAAGCGGGGAGACCCTGTTCGGTGACCAGGTAGACCGTGTAGGCACCGAGCAGCACAAACTCGCCGTGAGCGAAGTTGAAGATCCCCATCATGCTCGCGATGACACCCAGACCCAGGACGACCAGCACGAAGATCGCGCTGTACGCGAGCACGTCGAAGAAGAAGGGGATGGCG
>DASPUW010000424.1:0-5791 GCA_035622675.1 Burkholderiales bacterium
GTTGGATATGCGTCGAGGTGTGACGGTGATGAATAGCAGCCTTTCAACAAGGCTACGCAGCTGGGTCGCGTCCCAAACTTGGTGGTCCCGCGTCGCCGATGCACTGAAGCTGCGTCTAGCATCGAAGCGCGCCTCCGCCAATCCGCACGCTCAGGACATCGCCGCCGAGCAAATCCGCCTGCTCTACGATCAGCTCCCTTCCGCGCTCATCGCCAGTGTTGTCATCGGCGCGTTGGCGGGCTACGTCTTGTGGAACCGAGTTTCACACTGGGCGCTCGTGCTCTGGCTCGCCGCTCTGGGTGCGTTGACGGTCGCCCGTGTGGGGTTGAGACGCCGGTACGTGATGGCCAATCCGCCGCCGAGCGACTCGGCCCTCTGGGCCCGCCGCTTCATTCTGGGCACCGCCAGCGCCGGCGTGATCTGGGGGTTTGTCGGCCTGTTCCCGTTCACGGGTGACAGTCTGCTGCACGAAATGTTCATCGCCTTCATTCTGGCTGGCCTCTCCGCCGGAGGGATGACTACGCTGTCGTCGTATCGGGGAGCCTATCTCGCCTTTCTCACTCCCGCGATCGCTCCTTATGCGATCAGGCTCGTGTCGCGACAGAGCGACATGCACATCGCGATGGGTCTCATGCTGTTCATGTTCATCTGCATGATGCTGATTATTTCCATGCGCCACTATCGGTCGGTGGCCGCATCGCTGCGCCTGCGCTACGAGAATCTGGAGCTGCTCGCCGATCGAAGCGTAGCCGCCGAGCGTCTCGAGGGCAAGGTCCGGGAGCGGACGCAGGAGCTCGCGGAGGCCAACGTCATCCTCTCGCATCAGGCCACGCACGATACGCTGACGGGCCTGGTGAACCGCGCCGAGTTCGAGCGCAGGCTCACGCATTTGCTCGCATCTGCCAGCCCGCACAACCCGCACGCGCTGCTCTATCTGGATCTGGACCAGTTCAAGGTTGTCAACGACACCTGCGGACACGTAGCGGGCGACGATCTGCTGCGTCAGATTTCGGCGCTGCTGCGTACCAAGCTGCGGGCGCGCGACACTCTGGCGCGCCTCGGCGGGGACGAGTTCGGTGTCCTTCTGGATCACTGCCCGGTTGCCGAAGCCAAGCGCGTTGCTGACGCCCTGCGCGAGCTGTTGCGTGCGTTCCGCTTCGGTTGGCAGGACAAGAGCTTCACGATCGGGGTGAGCATCGGACTGGTGCCCCTTGCCGCAGCGGGCGAGACGCTTTCCAGCGTATTCAGCGCGGCGGATGCGGCCTGTTACGCCGCGAAGGAGACAGGGCGCAACCGCGTCCATCTCTATCAGGCAGACGACCGGATGCTGGCTCAGCGCGACGGCGAAATGCGTTGGATCCCGCGCATCGAGCAGGCGTTGAGCGAGGAGCGATTCCGTCTCTACTATCAGCCGATCCAGGCGTTCGGCCCGTGGGCGATTCGGCACGGAGAGATCCTGCTCCGGATGGTGGACGAGCAGGGGCGCATCGTGCTGCCCGGCGCTTTCATTCCTGCCGCCGAGCGCTATGGCTTGATGCTCACCATCGACCAGTGGGTGGTGAGCAAGAGCCTGGAGGCACTGAAGATCATCGCGGACGACGCGGGCGTATTCACGATCAACATCTCTGGCCAATCGCTGGGCTCCGCCGAGTTTCTGGAATTCGTGACGGACAGGATCAAAGAGACGAGGGTGACGCCGGACAGGCTGTGCTTCGAGATTACGGAAACGGCGGCCGTCTCGGAGCTTGGACACGTGCTGCGCTTCATCAACACGCTGAAGGGAGTTGGCTGCCGCTTTGCGCTGGACGATTTCGGTACCGGCCTTTCGTCTTTCAGCTATCTGAAAACGCTGCCGGTCGACTATCTCAAGATCGATGGCTCGTTCATCCGGGAACTGGCGGCGGACGATATCGACAGAGCCATGGTCGAAGCGGTGAACCGCATCGGGCACAGAATGGGGCTGTCCACCATCGCCGAGGGAGTCGAGAGCGAAGCCGTCGCGCGGAAGGTCGAGGAGATCGGCGTCGACTACGGCCAGGGATACGGGCTGGCCAAGCCTCAACCGCTCCACCTGGGCCACACGGCCGCTTCGACGCGGGCGATGCGGCGGGCGCAGCGGACAAGCCAGGGTTCTTGAACCCACACCACCCCCGGCCTTCGGCCGACCCCTCCTCGTGAGAGGAGGGGAAACTGCGCTTTTTCTCCCCTCCTTTTCAAGGAGGGGTGGCGCGAAGCGACGGGGGTGGTTGCGCTGTTATACGCTGACCTTAAACCCCTCGTAGTTCTTCGCCGCAACCTCCGCACAGATCTTCCGATAGTGCGCCATGCCGCCGGCGTAGGGCATGAAGACCAGCGGCTTGCCCGGGATGTTGGCGCCGAGATACCAGGAGTGCTTCGCCTGCGGCAGGAGCGTCGCGCTCGCGGCCCTGTTCACCTCGTCCACCCACGAATCCACGGCAGCGCTGGTGGGCTCGATGCGCGTCACGCCCCGGTTGCGCATGTGTGCGATGCAGTCAGTGATCCACTCGACATGCTGCTCGATCGCGACTGGCATGTTGCACAACACGGACGGGCTGCCGGGGCCGGTGATGGTGAACATGTTGGGGAAGCCCGCGACCTGTAATCCGAGGTAGTTGCGCGGGCCCGCTGCCCATTCCTTCGTTAGAGGCGCACCGCCGCGTCCACGAATGTCGATGCGAACCAGCGACCCGGTCATGCCGTCGAAGCCGGTGGCGAACACGATGATGTCCAGCGGGTACTCTTTACTCCGCGTGCGGATTCCCTTCGGCGTGATGCGCTCGATGGGATCGGCGCGCACGTCGACCAGCTCCACGTTGTCGCGGTTGAAAGTCTCGAAGTAGTCGGTGTCGATCGGCGGGCGCTTGGCGGCGTAGGGATGATCGAAGTTGGATAGCTTGGCCGCGGTCGACGGGTCCTTCACGATCTGGCGAATCTTGGCGCGAATGAAATCCGCCGCGGTGTCGTTGGCCGCTTTGTCGCTCAGCAGATCGTAGAAAGCGGCGCGGAATCGCAGGCCCCCCGCCTCCCAGGCCGCTTCGTAGATTCTTTGCCGCTCCTGCGGCGGGGTCTTCAGCGCGAGGCGGTCGGAAATCAGCCACGGATGGCCGTTGACGCTCACGTGCATCAGCTGCCGGATCTCGGCGGCCTTTTCCTTGACATAGGTCAGGAACTCCCGCGTCAGCGGGCCATTGCGCGCAGGCACGCTGTAGTTCGCCGTGCGCTGAAAGACGGTGAGATGCGCGGCGGTTTCCGCGATCACCGGCGCGGCCTGGATGCCGGTGGAGCCGGTGCCGATCTGTCCGACGCGCTTGCCTCGGAAGTCGACGCCCTCGTGCGGCCACTGCCCGGTGTGGTACCAGCGCCCCTCGAAAGTGTCGAGGCCGGGGATCTTCGGAACGTTGGCGGACGACAGGCAGCCGACCGCGGTGATCAGGAATTGCGCCGTGAAGCGCTCACCCACCTCGGTGCTGAGTCGCCAGAGATTGGCGGTTTCGTCGTAGTGCGCGGACGTGACTTTGGTGTTGAAGCGGATGTCCCGTTTGAGATCGAAGCGGTCGGCGACGTGGTTGAGATAGCGCAGGATTTCCGGCGGGCCCGGATAGCGCTCCGTCCACTCCCACTCCTGCGTCAGCTCCTGGGAGAAGGAGTAGCAGTAAGCGTGGCTCTCCGAATCGCAGCGCGCGCCGGGGTAGCGGTTCCAGTACCAGGTGCCTCCGACCCCCGAGGCCGCCTCCAGCACTTGCGCCGAAAGCCCCAGCCGATCGCGCAGGCAGAGCAGCTGATACAGGCCGGAGAACCCGGCGCCGATGATGAGGGCATCGAAGTGGCGCTGCTTTGTAGTGGTGCTTGATCCTTCCATCTAGATCCTCAAACCTGTTTCAACCACCCCGGCGCTTCGCGCCACCCCTCCTTGAAAAGGAGGAAATATCTTTTTTCCCCTCCTGCCCGAGGAGGGGCGCCCACCCAGTGGGCGGGGTGGTAAGAGCCCTATTATCTCGCGGTTCGAGGATAGCATTGGTTACCATAGCGGGCGTCCCCGTGATCGCTCGGGAACGCTCGAACGAGAAGACACCAACCAACTGGAGCAGGGGTCTGCGACAGTAGGCGAGGTGGCGGGAGGAACGGAAGGGACTATGGACACGGATGTCTTGATCGTCGGAGCGGGGCCCACGGGGCTCATGCTCGCCAACCAGCTCGCGCGCCGCGGCGTGCGTCCCATCATCATCGACCGGCACTCCGGGCCGGCGCAGCAATCGCGCGCGATGGCCGTACAGGCGCGCACGCTCGAGATCTACTCGAAGATGGACATCATCGACCAGGCCCTCGCGCTCGGCCGTGAGGGCACCGGCGCCAACATGTGGGCGAACGGCAAGTGGGCCGCGCACATCCCGCTGGGCGATATCGGCAAGAGTCTCAGCCCGTTCCCGTACGTTCTTGCACTAGGCCAGGACGACAACGAGCGGATCATGGGAGCGAAGCTGCACGAATACGGCGTCGACGTGCAGTGGAACACCGAGCTGGTAGGTTTAGATCAGCAGCCCGATCATGCCGAAGTCACGCTCAAGCAGCCCGACGGATCGGCCCGCCAGCTCACCGCTGCGTGGGTGGCGGGCTGCGACGGCGGTCACAGCGGTGTGCGCGAATTCACCGGCATCACTTTCCCCGGCGCACCGTACGAGCACATCTTCTTCGTGGCCGATACCGAGGCCACCGGTCCGATGAAACCCGATGAGCTCAACGTCTACATGTGGCAGGACGGGTTCCATCTGTTCTTTCCGATGAGAGGCAAAGATCGCTGGCGCGTGATCGGCATCGTCCCGAAGGCGCTGCGAGGGGGAAACGATCTCAAATTCGAAGACTTGATATCCAACATCCGGCGCGAGGCGGGAGCCGACCTGAACTTCGAGGAATGCAGCTGGTTCTCGACCTACCGCATTCATCACCGCTGCGCAGAACGCTTCCAAGACCGGCGCTGCTTCCTGCTGGGCGACGCGGCCCACGTGCACAGCCCGGCAGGCGGGCAGGGGATGAACACTGGATTGCAGGACGCCTACAACCTGGCGTGGAAGCTCGCGCTCGTCGTCAAGGGCCAGGCGGACGCAGCGATGCTCGACAGTTATGAGCAGGAACGCCTGCCTGTCGCGCAGCGGCTCCTCAGCACGACGGATCGCATCTTCACACTGCTGGTGTCCGACAGCTGGGTCGCCGGAATTTTTCGCACACGCATCCTTGCGAAAGTAATTGCCCGCGTCATGCGAATCGAGCGCGTACGCACGACCGCGTTCCGCGCCATCTCGCAGATCGGCATCCGTTATCGTAAGAGTCCGCTGTCGCAGATGCTCGCCACGCTGCCGGAGGGTGCGCCCGTGCCTGGAGACCGCTTTCCGTGGGTGCACCTCAAGCTGCAGCCAGGCGGTCCGGTCGAAGATCTGTTCCAGAAACTCGACGACACGTACTTCAATCTGCTGGTGATCGGTCAGCGGGCGCCTGCGGCGGGGGCGCTGGGCGCCGGAGATCTGATTCGACTGTATGCGATACCGGACGATCCCGCCAACGCGAGCGAGCTCGCGCGCGTCCACATCGCCGCACCGGCGTTCTACCTGCTGCGCCCCGACGGCCATGTCGGGCTCGCGGGGCGCGAACTGGTGCCCGGGGCCGTGACACGGTATCTTGCCGAGCGCCGCGCGCGCGTCGGGAACGGCGCCGCCGAGGCGAGGCCGTGAGTTTGCGCGCGGCGGCGTACTAAGGTTCTCTCCCCTCCTTTTCAAGG
>DASPUW010000425.1:0-11442 GCA_035622675.1 Burkholderiales bacterium
GGACCTGGTGCGACGCAATTGACCCGGATTCCCTGCGGCCCGTGGTCCACCGCCATGCCTCTGGTGAGCGCAATTACCGCGCCCTTGGATGTGGAGTACGCGGTCATGCCGCGTGGACGCAGCGCGGCTATGGATGCGACATTTACGATCGCGCCGGCTCCGGCTGTCTTGATCATGGCAGGGATCGCATGCTTGGCGGCGAGGAACATGCTGTCCACGTTGACCTGCATGACGCGCCGCCAGACCTGCGGGTCTTCGTCGACCACGCTGCCCTTGCTGGCAATGCCCACGTTGTTGTCGAGCAGGTCGAGGCGGCCGAATTGGGTCAGCGCCGTTTCGACCATGGCGCGACATTGTGCGTCATCGGTCACATCCGCGGCGCAAGCGGCTGCCGTGCCGCCTTCTTCCGTGATCATCTGCACGGTACGGCGTGCGAGATCCAACTGGCGGTCGACCACGAGAACCCGGGCGCCCGCTCGCGCGAGCAGGATGGCGGCTGCCCGCCCATTGCCGATGCCGTCACCCGCCGCGCCGCCGCCAGTTACGATGGCGACCTTTCCCTCGAGGCCGAGGTCATTGGCAGGAATCGAAGTCACGTTAGCGCCTCCCGACTATGCGTCACAGGGGTTCCAAACGTAGCACAGCATCCTCGCCCACCTCAAATGCGACGGATGCACGGTTGCGGATAAAGTAGGAGTCGACGATGCGGGCACGCGCGATCTCGGTTCTGTTGCTTGCCGTTACAGCTCTGTGGGAAGTGCCCGTGCTCGGCCTCGCGATGGCGGGACGCCCGTTTCAGAGCTATCTGGATTTTCCGCCGCGTACGCGCATCGTGCCGCATCCGCCCTTCGATTGGATTTGGTTCGGAGTCCTGTCGCTTCCGCTCATCGCTATCGTTGCGCTGTATTGGCGCGCGATTGCCAACGCCCGGCCGGAGGCGACAGCAGCAACGCGGCGCCAATTTCCCTGGTGGGGCTGGCTCGGCCTCGGTCTGCTCGCCGCGAGCTGGCTGTGCGCATGGCACGAGGGCGTCGTGCCGCAGACATGGCGCCGACAGGTGTTCGCGCCCTTGTGGCTTGGATACATCCTGCTGATGAACGCCCTCGCGCTCCGGCGAGCAGGCTGGTCGCCCCTTACGCATCGCACGAGATGGTTCATCGCCTTGTTCCCCGTGAGCGGGGTCTTCTGGTGGCTGTTCGAGCACCTCAACCGCTTCGTCGCAAACTGGAACTACGGCGGCGTCGACGCGAGCTCGGACTGGGATTATTTTATTCAGGCCACGCCGGCGTTCTGCACGGTGCTCCCGGCGATAGCCAGCACCTGGGCGTGGCTTGCGACATTTCCCCGGCTGGCCGCGATGAACCTGCCCGGCACTGGCGGGCGCATCGCCCTGGCTTGGCCAGCCCTTGCCATAGGGCTGTTGGCCTTGGCCTGCATCGGCATCTGGCCGAATGTGCTGTTCCCCGCACTGTGGGTCGCGCCGCTGCTGATCATCGGCGCGCTTCAGCAATTACTGGTCGGGGATACCCTGTTCGCGTCGCTTCGCTACGGCGACTGGCGACCGTTGCTGCAACCGGCGCTGGCGGCGCTGATCTGCGGGCTGCTCTGGGAGCTGTGGAATTTCGGCAGTCTCGCCAAATGGCACTACAGCATTCCGTACGTTCAACGTTTCAACGTATTCGAGATGCCACTGCTGGGCTACGCCGGCTATCTACCCTTCGGAGTCGAGTGCGCGCTCGTGATGGACCTGGTCGCGAGATGTATCGACGGCCGACGCCTATGGCCCCTCAGGCTGCGATGACGTCGCCGACGCGTCGTGCCTCGGCGATACGAGCTCAGCGGCTGGTTTGACGCCGGACTTCGAGCGCCACGACCAGCTCGGTCGTGTCTTCCCCGACTGCCCAGGACAGATCGAGCGAGACCGCCTGCATGACCTTTTCGAAGCCATCCTCGGACTGCGACACGGTGTGATGCGGCCGCCCGGAGATGCGCGCCGGCGGGCTGCACAGCACTTCCAGCGTGCCGCCCAGCACCGCGTCTTCCAGTGCCAGCGCGGTCACCGAAGGCAGCTCGATGGGTTGACCGAAGCCCCCCGGGATGCCGCCCTCGTGTACATAGCGCCCGAGAAATCCGTCGGCGCTCGGCATGGCGATGTTGAGCTGCGTGTCGAATCGTCCGGTCAGCGCCGCTGCAAACCGGTAGCTGACCGTGATCCGGTTGTCGCGCAGTGAGATGCGCTTGTGCAGCGGACCCTGCGCGAGCTGCGCGCGAAAAGTCACCGCGAGCGCCTCCGACGCGGAATCGGGCTGGTAGCGCGGTCCCTCCCCCGGGCCGGCGGGATCCGCAGCCCAGGTGTCGAGGAACAACGCGCGCGGGCGCGTGTCCGCCTCGATGTCCTGCGGCGAGATTGCGTGCTTGAGGCGCACGCGATCGTGCGCCGAGGCGATGCCGCCGGACTGCGCGTGGGACTGCTCGCCCAGCGTCAGCTTGCGGTAGTAGTGCTCCTCACGCTTGGCCAGCGTGTCGCCGAAGTTGTGCTGCAGCGAGTACGAGTCGAGCTCGATCACCGCGCCGTCGGTATTCTCGCGCACCACCGCTTGCAGCAGATGGTTGTGCAGGAAGATTTCCGGCACGCCGTCCAGATCGGCGTCCAGGCGCTGCAGCGCCGGGCGCGGCGCGAGCTGGTCGAGTCGCTCTTCCAGGCCGACGATCGCGTTGTATACGGCACGCCTGAGATGCGGAAGGTACAGCCCGCCGAACAAACCGTGCCAGTACGCGTCGTTGGCCTGCGCCTGATACAGCAGCGCGGTGAGCTCCTCACTGCGTTGCGTCGAGGGCAAGCCGTGCAGCCGGCCCGACAGCCCGAGCATCCGCTTGTGCATCCAGTTCGACTCCGGGTAGCGGGACAGGAAGCCCTTCCAGATTCCGCCGCGGATGAAGGCCTTGTCCCGCTCATAGCGGCCGTGGTCCTTCTCCTGTTTGACGAGGCTCGCATAGGTATGGGCGCGCGGAGCGGGCAGCGTCCACTCGTTCATCTCGATGTACGAAGTGGTGGGCAAGTAGATCACCCCGCGCGTGGCGGCCGCACTGCGAAAGGCGCCGAAATGGGTCGACTCGATGATCTCAGACGCCAGTACGCCCTCGATGAACTGCTCCAGCCATCGCTTCTCGTAGACCCAGGTGTGCGTCTCCGGCCAGATGCCGAGCTTCTCGATGTCGTCGAAATAGATGGCGGCTATGTGCTCGTCCGGCTCGGCCATGGCCTCGATGAAGGACACTGCCTCGGGCGCGGGGGCGAAAGGGATGCGATAGCGCAGGCCCTCCGAGATCGGAAACAGGTCGACCCGCCGGTCGTCCTCCTCCGTGGTGTAGTAGCCCTTGAGCTCGGCGATGGTCTTGCCGGTGCACAGGAAGTGATAATCGTCGACCGTTACATACTGAATGCCGGCATCCGCTAGCGCTGGAATCACGGTCGCCTCCCAGACGCGTTCGGTCAACCAGGCGCCGCGCGGGCGCCTGTGGACGAGGCGGGCGAGCCGGTCCGAGAGTGCGTTGATCTGCCCGACGCGGTCGCGTTCGGGAACGACGGCGAGTACCGGCTCCATGTCGCCGCCGCCGAACATCTCGACCTGACCCCGCTCCACCATGTCGCGTAACACGTCCATGTCCTGCGGATACTTCGCGAACAGGTACTCGAGCAGCCAGCCGCTGAAGTGAACGGAGAAGCGAAAAGCGGGGTAGCGGTGCAGCGTTTGCAGGAACGGCCGGTAGCAGCGCGCGTGTGCGTCGTCCAGGACCTCGGGAAAATTGCCGACCGGCTGGTGCGCGTGCAGGCCGAGCAGCAGCGAGACCTTATCGCTCATGCGGTAAGTCGATCGAGCCGCCACGACGCCACGACGCCACGGACGGCAGAAAACGAACGGAACGAAGCCGGAAAGAGGAACAACCGAACCGCGCGCAGCCCAAGGCACGCGGGATCGCTTCTTTCCGCTTGTTCCAAATGCATTGCAATTCTTCTTGGCGGGCTTGGCGCCTTGGCGGCCAAAACTCAGGCGGCGCGGCGCATCGCGCCGCCCATGTCGGGATGGCCGCCGCCGCGGCTGATGGGCTCGGACAGCTGGGCGGGCGGTGTCAGCTGGAGCAGGCGGTACAGGTTAGCCAGGTTGGCCCGGAACAGGCGGTCGAACATCGCGACCGCCTGCTCGGGGTTGTAGTCGCCGAACCACCAGAACCAGTCCGAGCCCTCGCAGATCGCGAGCTGCCGCGCGGCGGCCTGCATCGCCGTTTCGTCCAGCCGTCCGCTCGCCATGACCAGGTTGTAGCTCTGCTTGGCGGACACGAGTAGATCCCACGCGCGGTTCTTCTGCTCCGAAGCGATCCAGGTGGACAGATTGCCGTACACCCAGCTGCCTGCGACCAGCGGCGGCAGCGGCCGAGACAAACTGCCTGCGCCCAGGTCGCCCAGAACCTCGCTGAAGGTGGCGGTGCGGATCGACGGCTGCGACTCGAGCGCGCGGTACAACTCATCCAGGAAATAGAACCCGTTGTAGGGGTAGTACTCCCACGCGTTCTCGCCGTCGAGGATCACGCTCACCACCGGTGATTCGCCCTCCGGCGCGTGCGTCCGAATCTGCTCGAGCTGCGCGATGAAATGCGTGGCTGCGTCCTTGCCGTGCCAGCCCTTGTACTCGAAGCCGATCAGGTCCGAGAGCAGATCGTCGCGGAAGAAACAGTGCAGCCGATGCCCCTCGACCTCGAGGTGATAGGGGCGATACAAGAAGTCCTGGGGCGCGTCGGCCGGCAGCCCGGCTTTGCGCAGCGTGTTGGCGAGCACGCGCTGGCCGCTCGCGGTCCAGGCGACCTTGTGCTCCGCCAGCAGATGCAGAAATGGCGTCGACAGCGCGCCCTCGGCCGGCCATACCCCGGGAGCTCGAGCGCCAAAGCGGCGCCGATGGCTGTGCTGCGCGGACTCAAGATGCCACGTAACGCGTGAGCGCCCACCCGGATAGAGCTCCGCCGCAGGCAGACGCGCTTCAGGCAGAGCTTCGCGTGCGCACGCGAAATCGAGCAGCAGCGGTCCGATCGGATGGTGGTGCGGCGTGGTCGAGAGCTCGACGCGGCCGGATTCCGCCAGCCTGCGATAACGCGGGATGATGTCGGCGATCAAGCTGCCGATCAGGTCGAACAGCGCCGTCCGGTCCGCATGGGTGAAATTGACGCCCTGGCTCATAAGGCGCACGACGACTTCTTCCCTGCGGCGCACCGTCTCCCCGGTCCAGGACAGGTGGTACCACGTGAGCAGGTCGGCGAGATACTGCCCCGAAAGGTAGCGGGCTGGATCACCCTCGATCGATACGACGTACTGGAACAGATCGCGCAGCCGCTTGTACGGCGTGAACGGCTCGATCATCTTGCTGTGGTTGGCGCGGAAGCACTGGTCTAGCACCATCCTCCGCGCGGCCGCGTCGAGCTGGTCCAGATTGTCCAGCGCTAGCAGACGCAGCAAAGGGTCGCGCATCTTGCGCGTGGCGAACTGATCAGCGTAGTCCTCCAGCTGATCGAGCAGGATCGGTACGAGATTGACGACAGCGTGCACGCCCGGATGACTCTCCAGGTGTGCCGCCATGTCGGTGTAGTCCTTGATGGCGTGCAGGTACACCCACGGCTGCGTGAATTCGCCGCTGGTGAAGTCGCGGAAATCCGGCTGGTGCATGTGCCACAGCAGCACCAGGCGCAATGGTCGAACGTCGGGCATCAGCGCGTGATATAGACCTTTTGCCCCAGCATCTCGGGGGTGATCAGCGTGATGCCGCGCTCGGTCACGTGGAAGCGCTGTCGATCCTGCTTGGCGTCGAAGCCAGCCGAGAATCCCTCTGGGAACACGCAGCGCTTGTCGACCACGCAGCGGCGCAGCTTGACATGGCGGTTGACCACCACATCCGGGAGAATGACTGAATCCTCGATGCTGCAGAAGCTGTGCAGGCGCACGTTGGAGAAGAGCAGTGAGCCCTTCACGGTCGAGCCGCTGATGATGCAGCCGCCCGACACGAGCGAATCGACCGCCATGCCGCGACGCCCCTCGTCGTCGAACACGAACTTGGCCCCCGGGAGCTGCTCCTGGTAGGTCCAGATGGGCCAGTCCTGCTCGTACAGGTTGAGCTCCGGCGTCACGTGCACCAGGTCGATGTTTGCCTCCCAGTACGCGTCCACGGTACCGACGTCGCGCCAGTATGGGCGATTGTCGTTCATCCTCACGCAGCTGTCCTGGAAGCGCTGTGCGAACACGCGATACCGCGGCACCAAGTGCGGGATGATGTCTTTGCCGAAATCGTGCGAAGAGCGCGGGTCCGCGTTGTCCCGCGCCACCTGTTCGTAGAGGAATTTGGCGTTGAACACGTAGATCCCCATGCTGGCCAGAGCGCGCTCCGGCTGCCCGGGAATCGGCGGCGGGTTGGCTGGCTTCTCGAGGAAGCTGCGCACGCGCCAGTCGTCGTCCACACCCATCACGCCAAACGCGGTGGCCTCGGCGATCGGCACCTCGATGCACGCGACGGTCATGTCGGCCTGGCGCGAGACGTGATAGGCGAGCATGCGGCCATAGTCCATCTTGTAGATGTGATCGCCGGCGAGGATCAGCACGTACTCGGGATCGTTGGCCTTGAGGATGTCCACGTTCTGGAACACCGCGTCCGCAGTGCCCTGGTACCACTGCTCCTGGACGCGCTGCTGGGCCGGCAGCAGGTCGATGAACTCTTTCATCCGCCCATCCAGGAAGCTCCAGCCGCGCTGGATGTGGCGAATCAGGCTGTGCGACTTGTATTGAGTGGCCACTCCCAGGCGCCGGATGCCGGAGTTGACGCAGT
Source organism: Burkholderiales bacterium (assembly GCA_035622675.1). Lineage (GTDB taxonomy): Bacteria > Pseudomonadota > Gammaproteobacteria > Burkholderiales > SHXO01 > SHXO01. The sequence continues at coordinate 6,864 of DASPUW010000425.1, forward strand.
TGGAAAGCGGGAAATCGATGATGCGGAACTTGCCGCCGAAGGGGACAGCGGGTTTGGCGCGCCAATCGGTCAACTGCTTGAGGCGGCTGCCGCGGCCGCCGGCCAGTATCAGCCCATAGGTGTTGTGCGTGATCGTGCTGACGAACCGCAGGTCCGTTTCGCCGGGAATGGCATGGCCGTGTTGCTGCGATTCAGGCATGGTCTACACGCGTCGGCTGGCGAAGCGGAGCTTGCGGCCGGGTTCCTTACATTGCCCGCGTCCAATCGCGGGTTGGGCCGTAACCAGAGGCATTTGGCTTTTCCACCCGCCCCGTTCTTATAATAGGGCTACCGTGGGCCGTGCGCCACCGGTCACAAAATAATGATCAGGCCCGCCCTGGCTTTTCCACTTCTCCCCTGTCCCCAATGAGCGGCACGCCGCCCAGTGTAGCTGCATTCGAGCTCGACGCGCTGTTGCATGCGCGCCTTCACGATCCGTTCCGCTATCTCGGGCTGCATCGGGAAGCGGGGGGGTGGGTGCTGCGCGTGTTTCATCCGCGCGCGGATGCGGTCTGGCTGCGGCTTGCATCCGGACTGAGCCCGCTCGAGAACGTGCACCCCGCCGGGCTGTTCGAGTGGCACGGCGCCCACCCGCCGCCCGCGCCGTACGTGCTCGGCGTCAGCGAGGGCGGGCGCGTGCGCGACGTTCACGACCCCTACGCCTTCGTGCCGGCGCTGAGCGGCCACGACCTGTACCTGTTCAACGAAGGGCGTCTGCGCCAGGCCTGGCGCACGCTCGGCGCGCACCCGGAGCAACGCAATGGCGTGAGCGGAGTGCGCTTTGCCTGCTGGGCTCCGAACGCGGAACGCGTGAGCGTGGTGGGCGATTTCAATCGCTGGGACGGACGCGTGCATCCCATGGGTGTGCATGGCTCGAGCGGAGTGTGGGAGCTGTTCATCCCCGGTTTGTCCGGCGGCGAGCTGTACAAGTACGAGCTGCGCAACCGCGATACCGGCGAGGTGCTGGTCAAGACGGACCCCTACGGGCGCGAGTTCGAGCGGCGGCCGGGGACCGCGGCGCGAGTCCCGCACAGCTCGCAGTACGACTGGGGCGATCGCGCCTGGATGGAAGCACGCGGCCGATGGGACTGGCTGCATGCCCCGCTCAACATCTACGAGGTGCACCTGGGCTCATGGAAGCGTCACCCCGACGGCCGCTTCTACAGCTACGCGGAGCTGGCCGAGCACCTGGTGCCCTACGTAAAGGAGATGGGCTTCACGCACGTCGAGCTGCTGCCGGTGACCGAGCATCCGCTCGACGAGTCCTGGGGCTATCAAACCACGGGTTACTTCGCTGCAACGACGCGGTTCGGCGAGCCGGATGGGCTGCGGGCGTTGATCGATGCGTTCCACCGCGCCGGCATCGGCGTCATCCTGGACTGGGTTCCGGCGCACTTTCCCACCGATGCCTTCGCGCTGGCGCGCTTCGACGGCACCGCGCTCTACGAGCACGCGGACCCGCGGCGCGGCCTGCATCAGGACTGGGGCACGCACATCTTCAATTACGGGCGCAACGAGGTGCGCAGCTTCCTGCTGTCGAGCGCGCACTACTGGCTCGAGGAGTTCCATGCCGACGGTCTACGCGTCGATGCCGTGGCGTCGATGCTGTACCTCGACTACTCACGCAAACAAGGCGAATGGCTGCCCAACAAATACGGCGGGCGCGAGAATCTGGAGGCGATCGAGTTTCTGCGCGATCTCAACGTCATGGTGCACGAGGAGTTTCCCGGCGCGTTGACCTGCGCGGAGGAATCCACCTCCTGGCCGATGGTGTCGCGTCCGACTTACGTCGGCGGCCTGGGCTTCTCGATCAAGTGGAACATGGGCTGGATGAACGACACCCTGTCCTACATTCGGCTCGATCCGGTGTTCCGCCGCTTTAACCACAACCAGCTCACTTTCGGCCAGCTCTACGCCTACACCGAGAACTTCCTGCTGCCGCTTTCACACGACGAGGTCGTACACGGCAAGGGCGCGCTGCTGGACAAGATGCCGGGCGACACGTGGCAGGAGTTCGCCAACCTGCGGCTGCTGTTCAGCTACCAGTTCACGACACCCGGGAAAAAGCTGAACTTCATGGGCAATGAGCTCGGGCAGGGGCGCGAATGGAAGGCGGGCTTCGAGCTGGAGTGGGGCCTGCTCGCGGTTCACTGGCACGACGGCGTGCAGCGCATGATGCGCGACCTGAACCGCCTGCACCGCGAGGTACGCGCCCTGCACGAGCAGGACTTCGCGCCGGATGGTTTTGCCTGGATCGACTGCCACGACGCGGACCAGTCGACCTTGAGCTTCATCCGGCGCGCGCGCGACGGGTCGCCGGTAGTGGTGGCCCTGAACTTCACCCCGGTTCCGCGCTACAACTACCGCATCGGGCTTCCCGCCGGCGGGCGCTGGCGCGAGATCTTCAACAGCGATTCCGCCTATTACAGCGGGTCCAACGTGGGCAACCTGGCCGTGGAAGCCGAACCCCTGCCCTGGATGGGGTTTGCGTTCTCGGCGGCAGTCACGCTGCCGCCGCTCGCCGGCATCATCCTGGAACCGGCACGGGGATGAGCGCCGCGAACCGGCTCGCGGTCCTGTTCGTCACCTCGGAGGTCGCACCGCTCATCAAGACCGGCGGTCTGGCGGATGTGGCCGGCTCGCTGCCCGCTGCGCTCATGCACGCGGGCGTGGATGCACGCGTCCTGGTGCCGGGCTACAAGCAGGTGATGGAGGGCGTGAAATCCAAGGGCCGCCTCGCCGCGTTCCCGGCGCTGGGCGACATGCCCGCGAGCCAGATCCTCGCGGGCAAGCTGCCGAGCGGTGTTCCGCTCATGATCGTCGACTGTCCCCGCCTGTACGATCGCCTCGGTGGCCCGTACCAGGACAGTTCCGGCAGCGATTGGCCCGACAACGCGGTGCGCTTCGGACTGCTGTCGTACGTCGCAGCGGTGTTGAGCGGGGCCGCCTCGCCCATCAGCTGGCGGCCGCGCCTCATCCACTGCAACGACTGGCAAACGGGGCTCGCGCCGGCCTACCTGCATTTCATGCCGGGCGACAAGGCCCGCTCGCTGGTGACGATTCACAACCTGGCATACCAGGGCGTCTTTCCGCCCACGACCGGCAGCCGCCTGGGGCTGCCGCCCTCGTCGTTCGCGCCGGACGGCGTCGAGTACTACGGCAACATGTCGTTCCTCAAGGCCGCCCTGTACTACGCCGACCACATCACCACCGTCAGCCCCAACTATGCGCGCGAGATCCAGCAGGAGCCGCTCGGCATGGGGATGCAGGGCCTGCTCGCGCATCGTGCCGGTGCGCTCACCGGAATCCTGAACGGCATCGACACCGACGCATGGGACCCCGAGACTGATCCGTACATCCACCGCTACTACAACGCTGTGCGGCTGCCGGCGAAGCAGGAGAACAAGCAGGCGCTGCAGGAGCGCATGGGCCTGGCCGTGGACGAGAAGGTCCCGTTGCTGGCTACCATCGGCCGCTTCACATACCAGAAGGGGCTCGATCTGCTGCTCGAGATCGCACCCGACCTGGTGCGCCTGCCCGCGCAACTGGCGGTGCTCGGCGCGGGCGACGCCGCGCTGCAGGACGCTTTTCAGGCATTGGCCCGCGCGAATGCGGGACGGGTCGCAGTGCAGGTGGGTTACGACGAGGGCCTGGCGCATCAGATCGAAGCGGGAGCCGACATCTTTCTGATGCCTTCGCGTTTCGAGCCGTGCGGCCTGAACCAGATGTACAGCCAGCGCTACGGCACGCCGCCTGTGGTGCACGACACCGGCGGGCTGCACGATTCGGTGGTCGACTGCCAGACCATAACCCTGGCGGACAAGACCGCCACGGGTTTCCTGTTCGAGCCGATGAGCCGTGACGGCTTCACGGTGGCTGTGCGGCGCTCCGTGGAGGCGTACCACGACAAGAAGATCTGGCGCCAGCTGCAGAAGAACGGGATGGCGCGTGACTTCAGCTGGGACGCGAGCGCGCAGCGTTACATCGCGTTGTACGAATCCCTGATTACTGCGTAGACCAACAGGGAATGAGCCGCCAAGACGCCAAGCCGCCACGAAGATCGGATTTTACTGGTCGGGATGCTATTCCGTTGCGTGGTAACTATTAGCAATGTGTTTCCGCGACTGCTGTCTCGCTTGGCCTCGTCTTGGCGTCGTGGCGCCTTGGCGGCCCAATGGAGGTTTTGCGGACGCGAGTGCGCAGCGCTACATCGCGTTGTACGAATCCTTGATTACTGCGTAGACCAACAAGAATGAGCCGCCAAGACGCCAAGCCGCCACGAAGTTCGTGTGATAACCACTAGCAATGTGTTTCCGCGACTGCTGTCTCGCTTGGCCTGATCTTGGCGTCGTGGCGCCTTGGCGGCCCAATGGAGGTTTTGCGGGTAAAATAACGCGCTTGTACCAGACGGAGGACAAAAAATGATCGGCGATCGCATCGAAGTCAACATCGCGGGCGGCCTCGACATTCCGCTGCCGCGCATGGTCCACATCCGCCAGAAGTTCAAGACGGTCAAGGTGGACAACGTGGCGCACACCGT
>DASPUW010000426.1:0-5718 GCA_035622675.1 Burkholderiales bacterium
CGGCTGGCGCATCGCCGATGGCAAGCACATGCGCATGTCGGGATACTCCGCACGTGTGCGCTCGCTGAGCTGGACAGCGGGCGGCGACTTCCTGGCGACATCGGGCTCCGAGCAGCTCATTTTGTGGCCGTTCGACGGCAAGGACGGGCCGATGGGGCGGCAACCGAAAATCCTTGCACGCGCCGCGACACGTGTTGTCGCTGTCGCCTGCCATCCGCGCCAACCCGTGATTGCCATGGGTTATGCGGATGGGGCGGTCAAGCTTGTGCGCACCGAAGACGACGCATTGATTCAGGCGCGAGCGCCGGACGGTCAACCGGTGACCGCACTTAACTGGGACCGCGTTGGCCAGACGCTGGCCTTCGGCACTGAAACCGGTGCAGGCGGCATTCTTGCCCTGTGATGGCCGTAATGCGCGGGCTTAGTTGCAGCGGATTGCGTGCGTTTTGGTTGCGGCACTAAATTGTCGAGTCGCTGATTCGGAACAAATCCACGTGTCGGGATTTGTTGGGTGCCAGGGGCAGGGGAACTGATCATGGGCTTTGCACAGCAATTGCGTCGGCTGGCTTTTGTCACGCTGACGGGCGGTGCCATTGCCGCGGGCACCCTTTCGATCTCAATCACCGTTGCCGCGCTTGCACCTGCTTTGGCGCAGGTCTCCGAGGATGCCCAGATCGCGCTTGAGCAATACGGCGTGTGGCGCCCGCATCCGCGCTTTGGCCAAGTCTGGGTGCCGCGCGACGTACCGCCGGACTGGCGTCCCTACCAGTACGGCCACTGGGTTTATACGGATGAATGGGGTTGGTACTGGGTCTCCGACGATGTCGAAGCCGATTGGGGCTGGGTCGTTTTTCACTATGGCCGTTGGGCATTCGAGCGTGCGATCGGCTGGTTCTGGGTGCCGGGCGACGAATGGGCCCCCGCCTGGGTCAACTGGCGCTACGGCGATGACTACTCCGGCTGGGCCCCGCTTCCGCCAGACGAACTGGTCGAGACCTATGAGGTCGAACCGGCCTACTGGGTCTTTGTGCCCACGCGCTTCATCGCCGCTCCGCGTCTGCGCACCTACTACGTGCCGGTCTATCGCCGCTCGGTCATATTGCGGGAGACCCGCATCGTTAATCGCACGTTCGGTGTCAGCGGGCAGCGGCTGGCGGTCAATCCTGGGATCTCGCCGGCCTTTGTCGCCCGTATGAGTGGGGCGCCCGTCTCGACCTATCGTGTGCGCCCGCGCGTCTTCGTATCGACCCAAGGCGTGGCTGGTGCGGTGCCCATCCGCCGCGACGAACTGCGCGCCGCCGAGCGGCGTGGCAGGCCGCCTGGGCCTGGCGGTCCGGGTGCGAGACCGGGCGGAAGCCAGACACGTATGGGCGCGATTTCGGTCCAACGTGCGACCACGGTCATCCAGCCGAGCGCGACCGTCACGGCACCACAGCCGCTCAACAAGAACGAACCGGGCCGGCTGGGCACGCACCCACCGCGGGCGGCGCAAGGCGTGGCGCCTTCCACAGCTCCGGCACAGCAACAACAAGCGCCGTCGACAGCACCACCGCCGGGACAGCAGCGTCAGGCGCCAGCCATTCACCAACCGCAGGCACCTTCCGTCAGTCCGCCGGCAACGCCACCGCCTCCGGCAGCACCGAGCACCACGGCGCCGTCCACAACGGCGCCTGCGCAGGGGCAGGAGCGTCGCGAAGAGCGCCGTGAACGCAGCGGACCGGGCGGTCCTCCGCCCGGAGGCCCGCCGCCATCGCAGCCGAATGTTGTGCGGCCGATTCCGCCACAGGCGTCGCCGCCGCCTCCGCCGCCGCAGGAACGGCGAGTCCCGCCGCCACCACAGGAACAGCGACGCGCTCCGCCGCCGCCTCCGCCGCCTCCACAACAGCAGCAGCAAAGGCCGCTGCCGTCGCCGCCCAAGCCGCCGGCCGCTCCGGCTGTGCGCCAGCCGCCACCGCCACCACCGCCTGCTGCCAAACCTCCGCCACCACCGGCTCCGGCAAAGCAGGCGCCACCGCCGGCGAAGAAGCCGCCGCCGCAACCGGGCGAGAAGCCCGAGGAGAAAAAATAGCGGCGAAGACCAATCGCAAAAAGAAACGGGCGGTCCCACTGGGCCGCCCGTCGCCTTTCTCTCCGTCTGATGCCGTTAGCTAGTGCATCAACACGTTGCGGAACTGCCAAGGATCGCGCTTGTCGATATCTTCCGGAAACAGACCGGGCCGTCCGGTAAGCGGCGTCCAGTCGGTGTAAACGCCGACCACCGGTCCCAGATACGGCTTTTGCACTTCGAGACAGCGGCGAAAATCCATTTCGTCAGTCTCGACGATACCGGCCTTCGGATTTTCCAGCGCCCACACCATGCCGGCCAACACCGCCGAGGTCACCTGCAGGCCGGTGGCGTTCTGATAAGGCGCGACTTCGCGGGTCTCGTCGATCGAAAGCTGGGAGCCATACCAGTAGGCGTTTTTCTTGTGCCCATACAGCAGGACGCCGAGTTCATCGACACCGTCGGTAATTTCGTGTTCATCGAGAATGTGGATGTCTTCCTGTGGAACGCCGCCCCGGCCGAACACCTCGTGCATCGACAGCACGGCGTCATTGCAGGGGTGATACGCGTAGTGACAGGTCGGCCGGTAGATCGTCCTGCGGCCGCGGCGCAGCGTGAAGTAATCGGCGATCGAGATCGATTCGTTGTGGGTGACGAGGAAACCCAATTGCGCCTGCGCCGTCGGCGTCCATGAGCGCACCCGCGTGTTGGCACCCGGCTGCAACATGTAAATAGCGGCGCCGCAGCCCGTTCTGTGCCGGCCGGCATTCGGCGGAGTCCATTTTTCGTGCGTGCCCCAACCGAGTTCCGCCGGCTGCAATCCTTCCGAGATAAATCCCTCGACCGACCAGGTATTCACGAACACGTTCATCGGCTTCGGCTGCTTTGCGCGCTGGGTGTCGCGCTCGGCGATGTGGATACCTTTGATGTTGGCCTTCCTGGCAAGCCTCGCCCACTCGTCGCGGGTCTTGGGCTCCTTGAATTTCAGCCCGACATCGCGCGCGATGGTGAGCAGCGCCTGCTTGACGAACCAGGACACCATGCCGGGATTGGCACCGCAGCAGCTGACCGCGGTCGGACCGCCCGGCTTCTTGCGGCGTGCCGCGAGAATCGTTTCTCGCAGCGCATAGTTCGACCGGGCCTCCGTGCCGAGCTTGGTATTGAAATAAAAGCCCTTCCAGGGCTCAACGACCGTATCGATGTAGAGTGCGCCGATCTCCCGGCACAGCTCCATGATGTCGAGGGACGATGTATCGACCGAAACGTTCACGCAAAAGCCCTGGCCGCCGCCGGCAGTCAGAAGCGGTGTGAGCAGATGCCGGAAGTTATCCTTGGTGACCGCCTGGTGGATGAACCGGATCCCGCGCGAGTCGAGGAGCTTGCGGTCCTTGTCCTCCGGGTCGATGACCACGAAACGCTTCTTGTCGTAGGCGAAGTGCCGCTCGATCAGCGGCAGGGTTCCCTTGCCGATGGAGCCGAAACCAATCATCACAATGGGCCCGTCGATGCGGGCGTGCACTGGCCATTTGGGCATCGTCAACGTCTCCCCGGGAACTGGTCATATCTGCGCGCGGGCGCGAACGGAATAGTGGCCGGGCAAAAGCCCGTCCGGCGTCCACGAGATTCTGGCGGGATTATGCGGCGGAAGTGGCGAGATCGGCCTCGGACAGTGGTCCATTGGCCGTGCGCAACAGTCCGCGCGCGCCCTTGAGGGCGTTGGGCACCAGCTCGAGGGCCAGCAGGCGGTGACGCTCGAAGGGGCCGGGCATGCGCAGGGCGGCCGCTTTTTCGGCCGTAAAACCGAAGCGACCGTAATATGGCGCGTCACCAACCAGAACGATTGCCTGATGGCCGTGCCGTCGCGCAGCGGCGAGTGCATGGCGGACAAGCTCTGTACCGACCCCGCGATTGCGACAATTGCCGGCGACAGCGACCGGACCAAGCAGCAACGCCCTCTGACCGGTGCCGCAGACGATATTCCACAGCCGGGCCGTGCCAATCACGCGCTTGCCTTCTGTCGCGACAAAAGCGAGGTCGTTCGCCGGGAGCTGTCCGTCGCGCAGGCGTTGCGAGCTTTTGCGCTGGCGCCGCCTGCCGAAGGCCTCGTCGAGCAATGCTTCACGCCCCCCGGCATCGGGCGGACGTTCTTTCCTGATCGTTATCATCTCGGTCTGCTCCCGCCCCGGCGCGCGAGCAGGCGCGCGCAACGTGGGCGTTGCTCGTGTGTATGGAGGGAGCCGGTCCTGCCGGCTCCCGGTGATGTCAGATGTGATAGGTCTTCAGCGGCGAGAAGCCGTTGAACGAGACCGACGAGTAGGTGGCCGTATAGGCACCGGTTCCCTCGATCAGCACCTTGTCGCCGATCTCCAGACTGACCGGGAGCATGTAGGGCTCCTTCTCGTACAGCACGTCCGCCGAATCGCAGGTCGGGCCGGCCAGCACGCAGGGTGCCAGGGCGTCGCCGTCCCGCGGGGTACGGATCGGATAGCGGATCGACTCGTCCATGGTTTCGGCCAGACCGCCGAACTTGCCGATGTCGAGGTAGACCCAGCGAACGTCATCTTCCTCGCTCTTCTTTGAGACAAGGACGACCTCGGCCTCGATGGTGCCGGCATTGCCGACCATGCCGCGGCCGGGTTCGATGATGGTCTCCGGGATGCGGTTGCCGAAGTGCTTGCGCAGCGCCTTGAAGATCGCCGTGCCGTAAGTTTTCACCGAGGGGACGTTCTTCAGGTACTTGGTCGGGAAGCCGCCGCCGAGATTGACCATTGTGAGGTTGATGCCGCGTTCGCCGCACTCGCGGAACACCGCGGCAGCCGACGCCAACGCGCGGTCCCAGGCATGCTGATTCCGCTGCTGGGAGCCGACATGGAACGATACGCCGACCGGCTCGAGGCCAGCCTTGAGGGCGTGTTCAAGCACATCGACCGCCATGGCCGGTTCGCAGCCGAATTTGCGCGACAGTGGCCAATCGGCCCCGACGCAGTCGGAGAGGATGCGGCAGAACACGCGGCTGCCGGGGGCCGCCCGGGCGACCTTTTCCACCTCGGCCTTGCAGTCGACCGCATAGAGGCGGACCCCGAGCGCGTAGGCGCGCGCGACATCCTTCTCCTTCTTGATGGTATTGCCATAGCTGACGCGGTCGGGCGTCGCGCCCGTCGCCAGCACCATTTCGATCTCAGAGATCGAGGCGGTGTCGAAGCAGGAGCCAAGCTTGCTCAGCAGGCTCAGGACCTCTGGTGCCGGGTTCGCCTTCACGGCGTAGAACACGCGGGTGTCGGGCAGGGCCTTGGCGAAGGCATTATAGTTGTCACGAACGGTGTCGAGATCGACGACAAGGCAAGGCCCTTCGTCCTTGCGTTTGCTTAGAAACTCGCGGATGCGCTCAGTCATTGCGCTATTCCCCACAGCTGACGGGACCATCAAGTCCCGAATGTCGCGGTTAACGAGGGGTAGGCGTCTGCGCGCGATGGGGACGCGCCAACGCTACACATCGTATCCCGCTCATGCTGCCTTGGATTGGATGGGGGAAACCCCGTCCGCACGGCCGGCAAAGATGAACAAGCCTCTTCGGTGACCCGCGCCGGTGGTGGAGACCGGCAGAGACCAAGGAAGCCCGATCGTCGTTGCTTTAAGCCGCGTCCCCTGCTGAGAGCAGAGTGCGCCGGTTTCGC
>DASPUW010000427.1:0-4975 GCA_035622675.1 Burkholderiales bacterium
TTCGATCGCGGCCGTGACGGTGAGCAGATCGTCGACCTGGGCCGGCCGCATGAAGCTCATGCTCAGCTCGCGCACGATGAACAGCAGGCCCTCGCGCTCCGCGAGCTGGCGCACGTCGAAGCCCAGCTGGCGCAGCCACTCGGTGCGGGCCCGCTCGAAGAAATCCAGATATCTGCCGTGGAACACGACGCCGCCCGCGTCCGTGTCTTGGTAGTACACGCGCACCGGCAGCCGGAACGCTGCGGGCGGCGGCTCGGCTCCGGAGGCGCCGAGGCTTGGCGGGCTTGTCTTACGAGCCGGCGGCCGCATCCCACAGATCGCCGGAGCCGTGCTGCACGGGGGCAGTCAGGCCGAAATGGCGATAAGCCGACAGCGTGGCCATGCGGCCGCGCGGTGTGCGCTGCAGATAACCCTGCTGGATGAGATACGGCTCCAGCACGTCTTCGATCGTGTCGCGCTCCTCGCCGATGGCGGCCGCGAGGTTGTCGAGCCCTACCGGACCTCCGCTGAATTTCTCGAGCACAGCGAGCAGCAGCTTGCGGTCCATCACGTCGAAGCCCATGGCGTCGACATCGAGCATGCGCAACGCGAGATCCGCCACCTCGCGCGTCACGATCCCACGCGCCTTGACCTCGGCGTAGTCGCGCACACGCCGCAGCAGGCGGTTGGCGATGCGCGGCGTGCCGCGCGAGCGCGACGCGATCTCGGCGGCTCCTTCGCTGGCCACCTGCACTTCGAGCAGGCGCGCCGAGCGCTCGACGATCTGCGCCAGCTCCTGCGGCGTGTAGAACTCCAGCCGCGACACGATGCCGAAGCGGTCGCGCAGCGGGTTGGTCAGCATCCCGGCCCGCGTGGTCGCGCCCACCAGCGTGAACGGCGGAAGGTCGAGCTTCACGGAGCGCGCCGCCGGGCCTTCGCCGATCATGATGTCGATCTGGAAGTCCTCCAGCGCCGGGTAGAGGATTTCCTCCACCACCGGGGACAGCCGATGAATCTCGTCGATGAACAGGACGTCGTTAGGCTCGAGGTTGGTGAGCAGCGCAGCGAGATCGCCCGGGCGCTCCAGCACCGGCCCCGAGGTCTGGCGCAGGCCCACCCCCATCTCGCGCGCGATGATGTGCGCCAGCGTCGTCTTGCCGAGCCCCGGCGGTCCGAACAGCAGCACGTGGTCGAGCGCCTCGGCGCGCTTGCGCGCAGCTTCGATGAAGATCGAGAGCTGGGCCCGGATCTTCTCCTGACCGATGTACTCGGCGAGCTGCCTGGGGCGCAGCGTGCGCTCGATCGCTTCTTCCTGCGGCGAGGCGGCGGGAGCGATGAGGCGGTCAGTTTCGATCATCTCGCGCAGCGGCCGGCGCTCAACCCTGCGGTTCGCCCCGGAACGCCTGCACTGCCGGCAATGCCTGATCGGAGAGCGAGCGTACGGTCTGCGGGATGGCGGCGGCGGTCTCGTCCAGGCGCCGGTTGATCATGCCGCTCACCTTGAGCATCGCGTTGACGAAATAGCGCGTGCCCACGCGCGACATGGCGAAGCGCATCCCCTCCGGGCTGTCCTCGATGTTGTAGCGCATCTGCCGGTCTTCCTGGTCGAACAGCTTCTGCATGCGGTCGCGGTCGTCTTCCGCACCGGGGACGTCGTACACGAACTTGCCGCTCAAGGTGAGCGTGCCCTGCACGTGCACCGCCACGCCGTGGTCCACCAGCATCAGCTGCTTGCGTCCGTAGTCCGTCTTGAAATGCGCCAGCAGCGCGTCGACGTCCGCGTCGCTGAAATCGCGCTGATCGAGGTCGGCCCACTGCTCGGACAGCCACTCGAGACCGGAGAAATCGCGCTTCACCCGCTGCGTAGTGGCACGCACCATGGCGCTTTCCGCCTGCTTCCAATACGGGTTCGACGCATTCCAGGCGGGGCCGAGCTGCTGGGCCTTGCCGATGCGGGTCAGCTCGTCACGCACCGCGATCAGCGTCTGCTGCTTGAGATAGCAGTCTCCGATCGCCACCGCGGTCTTGAGATCGTGCAGACCGACGAGCTCGTCGATCTTCTCGCTCTTGGATTGGGCCGCGTAGGCGAGACAGGCGAGCGCCAGGCCGGCTGCCAGCAGCGCGCGGCGCGCGACTGCGTTGCTCGTCTTCATCCAGGTGATGCGCTGTTCGCGGTTATGCTCGCTCATGCGTCATGTTGAAGCGGGAAGCTGCCCGACGGCCAATCCCGCGTTGCTCCGCTAGGCCTGGTCCAGCTCTCGTGCAAACGGCGTCGCGAATCATAGCATCTCGCAACGCCCCGGCGCGGCTGAGAACGGCCGTCACCCGAGGGCGACCCGCCCGCTCCGTCGGCGTGAGCCTCAGGACCCCGCCTTGTATGCGTCGAGGTACGGCTGCACCTCGAGCCGCCGCTGCGCGAGATCGGCATCGACCGCGCGGGCCAGGTCGTCGATGTGACGAATGAGCGCACCGGCGAGCGGGATGGAGAGCATCTTCGCGTACTCGAAGCCGGTGCCCTTGGCCACGAAGTTGAACGCATCGGGATACTTCCCTGCGAAGTAGATGTCCTCGACCGGAAGGCGCGCATGCGTCGCCCGCTGCAGCTCGAGCAACTCTGCTTCAGAGCCGCGCAGAGTGGAATCGAGGCGATCGGTGAAGCCGTAGTTGAACAGCATCGTCTCGCCCATGTACCAGTCCAGCAGCTGGCGCTGCAGCCGCCCGCCCTCGGTCTGGAAGTGAGTGGCGATCACATCGGCCTGCTCGCCGCTGAACTTGGCTGACACGTATTGCGACCAGGTCTCGCTGATCCACGCGCGATGATCGAATCGCTCCGCCTCCAGCGCCGCCGCGTGCTTGAGCAGAATCGCTTCGGCCTGCTGCCACTTGGGCGCGTTCAGGTTCCAGCCGGGCGGCAAGGCTGCCTCGCGGCCCCACTGCGCGAGCAAACGGCGTGCGGTCTTGATGGCGCACTGCTTGAGGTAGAAGCGCCCCACACCAAGCACGAGCGTGAAATCGTGACTGTCGACCACGCGCTCGACCGCGTCCTTCTTGTTGCGCTCCTGCTCAGCCTGGTAATCGCTGGCAGCTCCGGCCTGGTCGGCGGCACGCACAGCCGGCATCAACGCGCAGGCGCAGGCGATCGCCGCTATCAAACGCATAGCTCCATTCACCCTCAACCGGGTCCTCCCGTTCACGCGACCTTGGATAACAGCTTGAGCGCTTGCCGGATGGCGTCGGGCGCAGCGAGTGCGGGATCGAGCCTGGCCAGCGCAACCCTGGCTTCCTTCACACTGTATCCGAGGGCGACCAGAGCGTTCAGCGCGTCCTCGGCAGCCGACTGGCCTGCACCCGCTGCGCTGCTCTCGGCAATGCTCTGCAGTCGGTCGCGCAGCTCGAGCAGCAAGCGCTCGGCGGTCTTGCGGCCGATGCCCGGAATACGGATAAGTCGCGCGCTGTCCTGGTTAGCCACGGCGTGGTGCAGCTCCTCTACAGTGAGCCCGGAAAGCACCGAAAGGGCGGTGCGGGCACCGATGCCGGTGACCCTCAGCAGCTGGCGGAAAGCCTGACGCTCGCCATCCGTAGCGAAGCCGTACAGCAACTGCGCATCCTCGCGCACCACGAGCTGAGTGTGAAGAACGACCTTGCCGCCGGTCGGAGGCAGCAGGTAGAACGTGCTCATGGGGACATCCACTTCGTAGGCCACGCCCTGCACGTCCACCAGGACCATGGGAGGCCGTTTCTCGAGGATGGTCCCGGACAGGCGGCCGATCAAATCAGCCTCCCGCTGCGCATTCGATAACCCGCGGTGGCAACACCACCCAGCCCCTGTCCGCCGTGCGCGTGGCAAATCGCACAGGCCAGCGCATCCGCCGCGTCGGAGCTCGGATCCCCGGGCAGCGCCAGCAGACGCCGTACCATGTGCTGCACCTGCACCTTGGCCGCGTGCCCCTTTCCCACGACCGCCTGCTTGACCTGCAGTGCCGTGTACTCGGATACCGGTAACCGGCACGACACCGCCGCACAGATGGCGGCGCCGCGCGCCTGGCCGAGCAGAAGGGTCGATTCCGGATTGACGTTGACGAACACTTTCTCGACCGCCACTTGGTCTGGGCGGTGCTCAGCGATCACGCGGCTGAGACTGTCGAGGATGGCTTTGAGGCGGTCGGGCAAGGCGGCATCGGGCGTGCGGATGACACCGCTCGCGACATACGCGACGCGCTGGCCCGCGCGGTCCACGACGCCGAAGCCGGTGAGGCGGAGGCCGGGATCGATGCCTAGGATGCGTACGCGAGGAGCAGCGCCCGTACCGGCGCTCCCGCCTCTCACGGACAGCACCCTCGCTGTCATGCGCGCGGATCGCTCACTGGTCGAGCACGGCGGTGGTGTACACGTCCTGGACGTCGTCCAGGGATTCGAGCGCGTCGATGAGCTTCTGCATCTTGCCCGCATCTTCGCCGCTCAGGTCAATTTCCGTGACCGGCTTCATCGTGATCTCGGCCAGCTCGGGCTTGAGCCCCGCGCGCTGCAGCGCGTCTTTAACTCCTACGAAGTCGCTCGGCGCCGTGATCACTTCGATGCTGCCGTCGTCGTTCGCGACGACGTCCTCCGCACCGGCTTCGATCGCCGCTTCCATGATGGCGTCTTCGCTCGCGCCGGGCGCGAACACGAGCTGCCCGCAATGTTTGAACAGGAATGCGACCGACCCGTCGGTGCCGAGATTGCCGCCGTGCTTGGCAAAGGCGTAGCGCACGTCGGCCACGGTGCGCGTCTTGTTGTCGGTCATGCAGTCGACCATGACCGCGGCGCCAGCGATGCCGTAGCCTTCGTAGCGCACTTCCTCGTAGTGCACACCCTCCAGGTCGCCGCTGCCACGCCTAATCGCGCGCTCGACGTTCTCCTTCGGCATGTTGGCCTCGTACGCCTTGTCCACCGCGAGCCGCAGGCGCGGGTTGGTATCGGCGTCGGGCCCGCCGAGGCGGGAGGCGACGGTGATTTC
>DASPUW010000428.1:0-15912 GCA_035622675.1 Burkholderiales bacterium
CGTTGGGCGTCTGAATGAACAGTGGCGCGGCATTTTCACTGGAGGCGGAGCAACTCGTCGCGCGGCGAGTCACTGATCTCTCGAAGCTCTCCTTCGATCAAGCTTATGAGCTGCCCGAGGCAGCCGGTGAAGAGGTGGTCGTTGCTGACCAAAGGGGTAGGCTCACTGTCTATTCCCAGCCTTTGAGGGACGGCGGGCTGTTGGTGACGGTACAGCTAGCGTTTCCTACAGTCTTCGGTCTCGCGTCGTCTCATCATGAGCGCGGCCTCGTGTTTTCCGCGACTGGCCCAGTTCGAGTGGCCACCGCTGATGAGTTGATCCGCTCGGGAGGCTAGTCAGATGTGGAGAAGGACGCCCAACCATCAGTTCGAGCGGAGCGCCAAGCAGCGTAGCCGCTACTTGGTACCCGTCGCGCATTGCGCGCCGGCACCCGCTCAACTGAAGCGTTCGGCCTCAAAATGCCACGCCACGCTCTAGCGGCCATTGCTCTGCTGTTGGTGTCGCTGCGAGTCTTTGGCGCGACCGATGACGGTGGCTACAACGAGTACACGATCCGGCCTTCCGATATTCCTGTCGATGCCCCGCGATTTGAGGACTATCCGGCGGAAGTCTACTCAGGCTCGAATGCGGCCCCCGATTTGCGCAGCGATCCAACATCTCGAATGTTCCGAACACAACTCAAACGCTGGGCGAAACGGAAGCCAAACTTCGCCGGGCGCTTCATCTTGGCTACCTGGGGATGCGGACTGGATTGCACTCAAATCGCAATCATTGATGCAAGTACAGGAAAGGTCTACCACCCTCAGGGCGTCAAATACAACGTTGCCGTGAACGTCGACAACACGCTTCTCGAACCTGGCGACCGATGGCATGCATCGGGCGCGATTTGGTATCGGACCGACAGCCATCTCTTAGTCTTGATTGGCATGCCCGAGGAGCGGGTTAGGGATCGGGGCATCTCGTACTACGTTTGGGATGGCGCCGCTCTGAAGCGAATTCGGTTTATTCCAAAGGCGTGGTATCCAGAGGACAAATAAGGCCGAACCACGCCTTGCACCAGACCGCCAAACGGCAACGCCGTTTGGTTCCCTTCGCGCTACGCGCGGCGGCGGCTGGTGAAGGCCAACGTTAGAGCGACCAGGCCGATGCGGAAGATCATCTTCTATTGGGCGGTGATCACCACAATCCTCTGTGTTGCGTTTGTGATCTATTTCCGTACGCGGCCGCCTGATGAACTCGTGATGGCCAACTCGCTGGGGTTTCAAGTCGTCGTGTCCGTGCTGTTCGTGGGTGGACCATCGCTTTTGATACTCTTTCTCGTGTTGTTCTTCGGCGCGCTGATATTCCGTCGCCGTCGCTCTAACCCGTCGCTCCAGGGGACGCGCGATGAAGCCGCGCGCCCCTGACCTCTGGCGTTATGCGTCACCTGCGGCGAGTAACACGTCGCCGCCCGGTGAGTGCAATCACCACTTTGCGACCTACACCACCCGGAGCGCAGAGCCTGGAGATCTGCTGCGGGATAGCGTCCGGCGAGAGAGCCAAGGGATCGTCATTCTTATGCGATCTGCAAGCGCCGCGGTGCTATGCTAAGTGTCCTGCTGAAACCGGCAGGTTTCTGGCAGGACTGTCGAAACAACGAAGTCATATTCTTTAGAGGGGAGGCGTCATGACTATCCGCATAGCAGCTGCCGCTTTACCTATTGCATTCGCGTCAGTCAGCGCAGTCGCCGCCAACTGTGGGCACGACGTACATCATGGAGCTGTGCAGTTTCAACAAACCAAGCTCGACGACACCAACGCCGTCCAACAGTATTTCAGTCCCAACTACATCGTGATGAACGATACAAAAGATCCGCGTCACCGTGCGGTCGGTGAATGTCGAGGACAGGGGGTAGTCACCCCCCAAGGTGCGAGGTGGATTGGCGGATGCACGCAGAAGAGTCCATCTGGAGTAATTACGAGTGTGTTCTGGGAATCGAAGCCTGGCGATACGGGAACGGAGAAGCGCGCTGACGCACCCCATGGTACGTACAAGATCATCGTTGGGCCTCCGGGCCTCGTCGGCAAAACCGGTAAGTGGACGGGACTCGAGAGCGGAGGTGGCTCCTACTTCTGCGACGACTAGTGCTTGGCGATCGCATTATGCCCGTCCATCACCCAGCGTCGAGATGTGACGCGTAACTTCGCAATCCACCGGAGCGGCAACAGCCGGCCTCGCCGCCTTTTGCCGCCCGGTGATTGCGGACGTTGAGCCTGTAGAAAAAGGCTGAACCTTGGCTGCGTGCTTCGCTCTATGCATATAGCATCAGATGCTCGAGGAGCGAGACGATGGCGCGCTACAAACCCTACGACTAGGGCCAGATGAAACTGGTGCCGGTGAGCTGCGCTCAGCAGATTCTGCCGGGCACCTTCGAGTTCACGCTCAATGAGCTCATCGACGACGCCTTCGACCTGTCGGCGTTCGACGCGCAGTATCGCAACGACGAAGTGGGTGCTCCGGCCTACCACCCCGCGATCCTGCTCAAGATCATCTTGTTCGCCTACTCCAAGGGGGTGACCTCTAGCCGTGAGATTGCCCGGTTGTGTCAGGAGAATGTGGTGTTCATGGCGCTCTCTGCCGACAGCGCCCCGCACTTCACCACGATTGCAGATTTCATCAGCCGCCAACAAGGCGAGATCGTGTCGATCTTCCGCGACGTGCTGCTGGTGTGCGATGAGCAGGGGCTGATCGGCAAGCAGATGTTTGCGGTCGATGGGGTGAAGCTGCCCAGCAACGCCTCCAAGGAGTGGAGCGGGACGAAAGCTGACTTCGAGAAGAAGGCGCTCAAGCTCGAGCAGGCGCTAGAGAAGCTGCTCGCGCGCCACCGCGCAGTCGACGCCCAGGGCGAAGAGCCGCAGCTTCGAGCCGCCCGCGCTAAGCAGGCCGACACGCTCAAAGCGGCGCTCACCAAAATCCGGGGGTATCTTCGATGCGGGCAAGACAAAGTCGGGGCGCAAGGGCAGCTGAAGAAGAGCAACATCACCGACAACGACAGCGCCAAGATGAAAGGGGCCAAGGGGGTTATTCAAGGCTACACCGGCGTGGCGCTGGTTGACGCGAAGCATCAGGTGATCGTGCATGCCCAAGCCTTTGGCGAAGGCCAGGAACACGGGCTGCTGATCCCGGTGCTGGAGGTGGCAGCCAACTCGTGCCGGGACTTAAGCCCTGGCTTCGAGCACCTGAAGCTCACCGCCGACACCGGCTTTCACAGCGAAGCCAATCTCAAGTATCTGGCCGAGCACGCGATCGACGGCTACGTAGCCGACACCTTCTTTCGTAAGCGCGATGTGCGCTTTGCCGATGCCGGCCGGCACAAGCCCCCAAAGCAGCCTGACCATAGCGCTTTGTTCCGGCCTCGGGACTTTCGCTGTGCCGAAGACCTCTCGCACTGCATCTGTCCGGCGGGCAAGCGCCTGTATCGCAATGGCGCCAACGTGCTGATCAACGGCTACGCCGGGGTCAAGTTCCACGGCGCCGAGCGCGATTGCATGCAGTGCACGCTGCGCGATCGCTGCTTAAAGCATCCCGACCGCACCCCTGCGCGCCAGGCCGTGTTCTTCAAGGGCCGTGCCCCGGGCAAGCCACCCACCTACAGCGCGCTCATGAAGAACAAAATAGACAGCGAACAGGGCCGTTACTACTACAGCCGCAGGCTCGCCATCGTCGAGCCGGTGTTTGCCAACATCTGCAGCAGCCACAGGCTCAGGCGCTTATCGCTACGTGGGCGGCGCAAGGTCAACAACCAGTGGCTGCTCTACGCGCTGGTGCACAACATAGGCAAGATACAGCGATATGGCAAATCAGGAAGCCAACCGAAGTTGCACTAGAGGACCCACAACAGGCAAGCACTGTTGCACCCACACTCTAAAGCCCATTCGCATCGACGCCGAGCAAGCCAATGCGGAGCGGTGCAACCCTCATCTATGATGGTTTTTCTACAGACTCGTTGCGCGTCTTCGTGGTCTGCGTGTGGGTGGTATCATTTAGCTCGTGATTGACTGGTCTACATGCCCGGCTGTGGAGCGCGATCCTGAGCGTGTGAGCGGGGCTTGGGTGTTTCGCGGCACTCGAGTACCGGTTGCCGCCCTCTTCGAGAACCTGGAAGACGGCGCGCTCGTATCGCAGTTCGTTGAATGGTTTCCAGGCGTCACTATTGAGCAGGTACGCGCCGTACTGGAGCATGCGGCGCGCAGCGCTTTAGCTCCAGCGTAAGTACGCGTACTGTTTGACCAGGGCACTCCGGTACCGCTCAGGCGACTGCTGACTCAGCATGACGTAATAACCGCCCATGAGAGGGGTTGGTCTCAGCTCAAGAACGGAGAGCTGCTCGACTCTGCTGAGAAGGAAGGTTTCGCCGTCCTAGTGACGACCGACGCAAACTTGAAGTATCAGCAAAGTCTCACATCTCGCAAACTCGCCATCGTCGTACTGACCACAACGAGCTGGCCGCGCATCCAACGAGTCGCTGATGCAGTCGTTGCTGCGGTAGATGGCGCGGCTCCTGGCACGTACTTCGAAGTTGAGATTCCATGAAGACGTCCAACCCGGCGCTGCAGCGGAGCGTCAACAGCCACGTTTGGCGCCTGTCGCCGCCCGCTGAGCTTTGGCGTTTAGGCGTCGACGCGTACTGGAAACGAAGCTCTCTCCTAGAATTCGATATGCCGTGGCCTCGACTGTCCTCGCGGGTGTCTTCTTTGCCTTCGTCGGCAATCCTCACAAGTTTCCCGGCGAGTGGTTTGGATACGCCGGGTTTCTTGTTTGCGTGTTTCTGTTGGCGCTATTCCTCCACAACAAGGTCGATTGAGCCTCAATGGAAGTCTGGCCCCACTTTCTCTGCCTCGCACTCGGACAAAGCGTTGCATCGTCAACGCCTAACCTCTCGGTCAACGCGATGCGGGGCTGGTCGAGCAGATCAGGGCAATTCATCAGGCGAGCGATCACACCTACGGCAGCCCGCGAGTGCACGCGGCACTGCAACGATTGGGGCGCCCTGTGGGGCGGCGTCGGGTTGAACGGCTGATGCGAGAGCACGGGGTAAAGAGTTGTACCTCGCGCCTGTATCGTCGGATGCCCGGGATGGGGGAGTTCTTCGGTGGCACGCACAACCGAGCGCGCTCGATTGCGCTGAGCGCGCCCAATCAGGTCTGGGTGGGTAATGTCACATACCTGAAAGTGGGCGATCAATGGCGCTACCTGGCTACGGTGATGGATCGCCACACCCGCAAGCTGCTGGGGTGGTCTCTTGGGCACGATCGCACGGTCACGCTGACGCAGCGCGCGCTGGGTAACGCGCTTCGCGCGCACCGCCCGCAACCCGGGGCTGTGTTCCACACCGATCGAGGCGTCGAGTACCTGGGTGCGAAGTTCCGTCGGGCGCTGGAGCACGCCGGGTTCGAACAGTCAGCCAATCGCCCGCGCCGGATGAATGACAACGCGCACATGGAAGCGTGGAACAAGTCGATGAAATCGGAGATGTACCATCGCCGTCGCTTCGACACCGATGCCGAGTTGCGCCAAGCGGTGCGCGAGTATGTCGACTTCTACAACAACCGACGCCTACATTCGGCGCTGGGTTATCGCACACCAACTGAGTTTGAAGCACAATGTGTCTAACCAGCGAGCGTCCATTTTCTCGTAGGAACTCCCCGGCGGACTCATGTCGTATGGTCCAAGTCTCATCGAGCAGCTCGAGGCCGCAGCGCTCTATGCCGACAAGATACTCAAGGGTGCGCACCCAGCGGATCTTCCAGTGATAAAAGCATCCAAGTTCGAGTTGTTGGTCAACCTCAAGGCAGCGAAGGAGGACGGACTGACGCTTCCACAGTCGATCCTGTTCCGTGCTGATGAGGTCATCCGGTAACCAACGGAGGCTGCCGAGTGTGACGCCCAAATGTTCAGCGTCATCAGGCATCGGCGGTAGATTGGTGACGATCTTGCTTGTCTTGCGTTCCGGACGGTCAATCTTCCGCTTCTAAATGTCATGGCCGCAATTGGTCTGCTGGGAGCACGGTCGGAGTGAGGGGCGCGCGTCGTCTCATCTGGGCATCCACGGTAGGTGCTGGATTCGCTGTGCTCGTCCTTGGAGGGTTTCTGATCGGGGCGCACCCGCGTCCTACCGACATCCGCTTCGGCTCGCTCGCCCTAGCGCTCGGAGGTCTCGTCTTGCCGGTGGTTCTTATCTTCTGGCTTCTGCCTACCGTTCTGATGAAGGCGTTCCAAATGAGTGATGGATTTCTCTCGAACCTCAATAGAGTAGCCGTCGTTGTTGCGCTCTTGTCGGCGGCGATGGGCGTAGTCGCAGGACTGTTAATGATCTGGGCACCGGAACACCATGCTACGAATGGAAAGATCCTGGGAACTTCGGTAGTGCTATTCGCTGGGTCGGCTGCTGTTCTGTGCACCATAAAGTTCTTCTACCACAATCGAGATCATGAGCAGTAGTGAGGTTACCCTGTTCCGCTTCGCGTGCCGGCCGCAGCCCACCTGTAGCGCTGGGCTCACACAGTGTGAGGTGTCTTGTCGTCGCCGCGGCTGGTCTCGTCCTTGTTGGATGCATCGGCGGCGACAACATGGAAAGCCATTACCCGGACGTGGCGATCGCTCGGCGCGACGGGGCTTTCGATCGGGGTTGGCTGCCTGAGTTCGTTCCTCCAGATGCGACCAACATTTGGGAGTGGCACAACGTCTCAACGAACGTCACTTGGTCTTGTTTTTCTATCCCCTCTGGAGTCGAACCTTTTCGGGCCGCTTTGCTGAAGGCGGGCGGAAAGCGCGCCGAGGGGACAATCGGAGACGGACCGACTCGATTCTTCCGGATCCGGACTTGGTGGCCGCCATCAATGTCCAGAGAAGGCGTGGAAGCGTACAAACTACGTGAGAACCAGCGTTTCGGTCTCAGGATTGGCGTCGACGAAGGTAGCCGGAGGCCAGGTCATGATCAAACACTTCGATCACGTCACCATTGTGGTAAGAGACGTCGACGCGGCCAAGGCGTTTTTCGGCCTGCTCGGCTTCAAGGTGGACAAGTCCGTCGTGATCGCAGGCCCACAGTTCTCGAAGTACATGGGGGTGGACGGCATCGAAGCAGAACACGTGACGCTCTTCCTTGCCGGCGTCTCACCGCGGACCGAGGTGCAGCTACTGAAGTACCGCCATCCCGATGCCCTTCCCGACCCGGCTATTCGCAACCTCACCAAACTCGGATTCAACCATGTCTGCTTTGCCGTGGACGATCTGGAGGCCGAGCTGGCAAAGCTGAAGGCCAAAGGCGTCCAGCTCCGGAACGGCGGCATGGAGTTTCATGATCGAAAACTGGTGTTCCTATCGGGGCCGGAAGGCATCACCGTGGAACTGGCACAATGGGATCGAAGCCATGGGTAACCCACCCTCCGCTTGGCGCCTCCCCGTAACGCTGCTGTTGGCGATCACACTCTCTCCGCTCGCCATCGTGGCCTGGATGCTAATGAGCGGAGACCAGCGGAAGACCTACTGGCAATCGTGGTGCGTCAAGGGCGGGCTCGTGATCGCCGTGATCGGCTCGTTGCCGCTACTCTTCGTCGGCATCGCCGCGGAGCTTGGGCTTTGGCCCGATCGGAACCCAAATCCGATCGGCTTCGGGTTCCTCTTCGTGTTTGGCGTCGCGCTCGGATCGGTGCTGGCCCTGATCGGCGTCCTCTGGACGCACCTTCAAGCGCGCAACGGTTGATCAGTCCTGGCGGCAACGGCTTCGGCGTAGACTGTCGTCATGATGGTTGGCCGCATCGGACGGTCGCTCCTCGGGGCGATCAAGGTCCTCTTCCAGATCGTCCTCGTCGCCTGGGCCACTCTCGCGATCTGGTACTCGCCCCTGCCATGGGCTTGGCTGCGACTGGGCTTGGCAGCAGCGTTCCTCGTTTTCAGCATCTGGGCATTGCGGGTGACCAAGAGGCGGCGCATGTCATGGGCGTTCGCGGCGCTGTTCCTGATCGTGGCGGTAGGCTGGACCTTCGTACTCCCGTCGCACGATCGCCCGTGGCGCCCCGAGGTGGCGGTGATGCCCCGGGCGATCATCGACGGCGACAAGGTGCACTTCACCGGAGTCCGGAACTTCGACTACCGCAGCACAGAGGATTTCACCGTGAGATACGAGGAGCGGGACGTGCAGATCTCGCACCTGACTGCCGTGGATTTCTACATCTCCTATTGGAAGATCGGGCTGGTCTCGCACACCTTCGTGAGCTTCATCTTCGACAATGCACCACCGCTCAGCGTCTCCATCGAGACCCGCCCCGAAGTCGGCGAGGGCTACGACCCTCTCGCTTCCCTGTTCAAGCATTTCGAGCTGATCTATGTCGTGGGCGACGAGCAGGACATCGTGCGCGTTCGCACGAACTATCGAAACGAGGACGTCTTCCTGTATCGCCTCAATGCGCCGCCCGAAGCGGTGCGCCGCTTGTTCATGGTCTACCTGCAGCGGATCAACGAGCTTGCGGACCATCCTGAGTTCTACCATTTGCTGAGCAACAGCTGCACTGTCAACATCATCCGCTATGCAAATGCAGCCGGCAGAACGGGCGGCTTCGACTTCCGTCACCTTCTCAACGGGCTCATCGACGGCTATCTCTATGCGTCCGGCAGGATGAGCTCGGCGTTGCCCTTCTCCGAACTGCGCCGGCGCTCCTGGATCAACGACGCTGCGCAGCGCGCTGGGAATACCGAAGACTTTCCGCGACGAATCCGAGTGTCGCTGCCGACGATGCAACCCCAGTAGGGGTGTCGCCGCGAGCCGATCACACATTTGGAGCATTGCGCTATGACCACTCCCGAAGCACCCCGTCCACCCTTTCCTCCATTCGACTCTCAGACCGCTGCACAGAAAGTTCGAATGGCTGAAGACGCTTGGAACACTCGCGATCCTCAGCGCGTCGCGCTCGCCTACACACCCGACAGCGTCTGGCGCAACCGCGCGGAGTTTTTTGCTGGCAGAGAAGCCATTCAACAGTTCCTCACCCGGAAATGGGCGAAAGAGATCGACTATCGCTTGATCAAGGAGCTCTGGGCCTGTCAGGGCAAC
Source organism: Burkholderiales bacterium (assembly GCA_035622675.1). Classification (GTDB taxonomy): domain Bacteria; phylum Pseudomonadota; class Gammaproteobacteria; order Burkholderiales; family SHXO01; genus SHXO01. The sequence goes on from DASPUW010000428.1 coordinate 9,093, forward strand.
CGGATCGCCGTCCGCTTCGCTTATGAATGGCACGACGACTCAGGAAGCTGGTTCCGATCCTACGGCAATGAGAACTGGGAATTCGACGACCGGGGGTTCATGAGGCGGCGGATCGCCAGCATCAACGATCTGCCCATTGCCGCCGGCGACAGGAAATACCACTGGCCGCTGGGGAGACGTCCCGACGATCACCCCGGGCTTTCGGACCTGGGCCTGTAAAGTTGGAGCAGCGAACGAGAACGACATGTTCTAGGATAGGGTAAGGCTGGCGAACACTTTCGATCTCAGATCACCCCCGAGGAAAACTACCGAGATGACAGCGCTCCATCACCTCAGCGCGGAGGAGCTCTCCGCTCAGTTCCGCTCCGGCAAACTCTCTCCCGTCGAAGCAGCGAAGGCGGTCCTGGCGCGGATCGAGAGTTACGAGCCGAAGTTGAACGCAATGTATGTGGTCGACGCCGAAGGTGCGCTCTCGCAGGCCGCGGCCGCCGAAAAGCGCTGGCGCGAGAAACGCCCTCTGAGCCCGATCGACGGCGTCCCGATCACCATTAAGGACAACATCGCCATGAAAGGCGTCCCGGTCCCGGTCGGCGCCGCGTCTGCCGACCTCGCGCCCGCGGCGGCGGATGCGCCGCCCGCCGCCCGAGTACGAGAAGCCGGGTGTGTCATTCTCGGCAAGACCACGATGCCGGACTTCGGCATGCTTGCGTCGGGCATCTCGAGCTTGCATGGGATCACGCGCAACCCATGGAATACCGCCAGAAACCCCGCAGGCTCCAGCTCCGGTGCCGGCGCTGCCATCGCGGCGGGCTACGGGCCGCTGGCACTCGGCACAGACATCGGTGGCTCTGTGCGCTTGCCCGCAGCGGCGAACGGGATCTTTGCGCTGAAGCCGAGCGTTGGCAGGGTGCCCATCTACCCGCCCTACCTCGGGCGTGTGGCCGGGCCGATGACGCGGACTGTGACCGACAGCGCATGGCTGATGAATGTGCTTTCCCAGCCGGATCAGCGCGACTACATGGCGCTGCCGCACGAGAAGCGCGACTGGCCCGCCGCCACCCGCGAAGGCGAGCTGAAAGGCAAGAAGCTTGGACTCCTCCTAGACATGGGGATGGGCGTGCGCCCGCAACCTGCGGTGCGTCGCGCAATCGAGGCGGCAGCGAAAGCCTTCGAGAGCGCCGGTGCGATCGTGGAGCCGGTCGCTCCGTTTCTGAGCGATGAAACCGCCGAGGGTATCGATCGTTTCTTCGCTGCCCGCCTGCTCGCCGACGTCGAGCTGCTCCCGCCGGAGCGTCAGCGCAAGATCCTGCCGTTCGTTTTGACCTGGTGCCTCCGGGCCAGGAAGCTCACCGCCGTCGATGCATTGCGCGCCTTGGGCCAGATCATGCTGATGCGGGAGAAGGCGCATGGCGCAATTCAGCCGTTCGATTTCCTCCTCAGCCCGACCTCGCCTGTCACGGCTTACGCTGCCGAGGACGCCGCGCCTGGGAACGATCCGGAGAGCGCGCTCGGCCATGTCTGCTTCACGGTGCCGTTCAATTTCTCCGAGCAGCCGGCCGCTTCGATCTGTGCGGGCTTCGACGAGAACGGACTCCCGATCGGCCTGCAGATCGTCGGCCATCGGTTCGACGACGCCGGCGTGCTCCGCCTTGCCGCAGTCTACGAGACGATGCGTCCCAAGCTGCCGGCCTGGCCCGAGCCCTGACAAGACTGGAATCCCCGGCATGGCCGGCTACTCGGGCACTCCCCTGCCGAAGAAGCTCGGAATCAAGGAGCGGTTCCAGATCCTGGCCATCAGCGCGCCGGAAGACTATCGCGACCTTCTCGAGCCGCTGCCCGCTTCGGTGCGTTTCGTTTCGAAGGCGAACGAAAATACCAGCCTCGTCCACATTTTCAGCACGAAGAAGGCGCAGCTCTCGAAGGCGCTCACTGATTGCCGCGAGAAGCTCGATCCGGTTGCTGTGGTGTGGGTCTCGTGGCCAAAGAAGTCGGCCAAAGTGCCGAGCGAAATCACCGAAGACGTCATCCGCGAGGTAGCCCTTCCGCTCGGTTTTGTCGACGTCAAGGTGTGCGCGATCGACGAAGTGTGGTCCGGTCTCAAGCTGGTCGTGCGCAAGGCGCTGCGCTGAGAATGCCACCTGGGATTACCAACCTTTGAACGCCAAGGCGGGATACACGTCATGGAGTATCGATCGAAAGCCAGCATCTTCGGTTTACCTCTCGTCCACATCGCCACCGGCGCGTTGGTAGACGGGCGGTATCGGCGCGGCATAGCGAAAGGCTGGGTCGCCGTTGGCGATATCGCGTTCGGGGTTCTCGTCGCGTGCGGCGGGGTAGCCATCGGGGGAATCACACTCGGAGGCGGAGCGCTCGGACTGCTATCGATCGGCGGGCTGGCACTTGGCTTCTGCGCGGTTGGAGGTGTTAGCGTTGGCGTCGTCGCTTTGGGCGGTGCGGCTATTGCCTGGTACGCTGCGGTCGGCGGGCTGGCCGTGGCGCACGACTATGCCATCGGCGGTCTTGCGCTGGCGCGCAACGTGATCCATCCACAAGTGTCCGGACCGGCATCTCTCGCACCGATACCGCATCCCCCATTTCGCTGGTCGGATGCTCTGGTTTTGCTTGGGTTCATCGCCGCACTGATAGTCGCCTTCCTCTCGCTTCGCGCGCGCAGGAAGGAGTGAGGTACACCTGAGTTGAAAGGCGCAAAAGATGAAGATCAACGGCATCGCGCACGTCGTCCTCACCGTCAGCAACTTCGAGGCCGCGGTCCCCTTCTACGAGCGGCTGCTGGCCTTCCTTGGCCTCACTCAGGTGTTCAAGGGAGAGGCGTTTCTCTATTACGTCGGCGGAAGAACGGGAGTGGCGATCTCGAGATGCGAGGAGCGTTTTGCACACGAGAAATTCGTCCAGAGCCGCGTGGGTCTGCATCACGTTTGTTTCCGGGCGCGGGAGCGAAGCGACGTGGACACCTTTTACAAGTTTCTGCTGGAGCTCGGCGCCAAGATCGTCCACGCGCCCGAGGAGGGTGGCTGGGTTCCAGGCTACTATTCGGTCCTGTTCGAAGACCCTGACGGGATTCGCCTGGAACTGAACCACGTTCCCGGGCAAGGCGTGTTCGCCGAAGGGGTCTCGCTGCAACCCGGTGAGTACCGCTGACCGCGTTTCGGTAGCGATCATCGGTGGCGGCCTCGGCGGTCTGACCGCTGCGCTGTCGCTGCTGCGCACGGGCGTGGACGTGCATGTCTACGAGCGCGCGAAGACGTTGAGCGAGGTCGGCGCCGGCGTTCAGATCAGCCCCAATGCTTCGCGCGTGCTACACCGACTGGGCCTTGCCGATTCCCTGGCTCAGCTCGGTGTCAAGCCGCTCGCGTGGCATCAGCGCCGCTGGGATGACGGCAGGACGCTGCTCCGCACGCCGCTCGCCGGGGCGGTCGAAGCAGCGTTCGGTTTTCCGCACTATCAGATGCACCGTGCCGACGTGCTGGCGACGCTCGTGCGCGCATTTCCGCCAGAGCGTCTGCACATCGGTCATCGCCTCACCGCGCTCGCCGATCGCGGAGATCACATCGAGGCCATGTTCGAGAACGGCGTGCACGTCGAGGCAGATGGACTGGTCGGAGCCGACGGCATCCACTCCACGGTACGCCACATCCTGTTCGGCCCCGAGCAGCCGCGCTTCACGGGCTGCGTCGCCTACCGAGGCCTGGTCCCGGCCGCCCGGCTCGCGCATCTCGATCTCGAAGTCGCGTCGCAGGTGTGGATGGGACCCGGCAAGCACTTCGTGCACTACTACGTTCAGAGTGGCCGCCTGGTCAATTTCGTCGGTGTCATCGACCAGGATAGCTGGATACGCGAGTCGTGGACCGACCGCGGCGAGCTTGCCGACGCAATGGCTGCGTTCGAAGGCTGGCATCCCCAGTTGCGCAGCATCCTCGAAGCGGCGGACGAGACGTTCATCTGGGCGCTGTTCGATCGCAAGCCCATGGCGCGCTGGTCGGTCGGACGGGCGACGCTGCTTGGAGATGCGTGCCACGCGATGTTGCCGTTCATGGCGCAGGGCGCGGCGCAAGCGATCGAAGACGGCGCCACGCTGGCAGCGTGTCTGTCGAGGGTCGGTGCAAGGGACATCCCCGCAGCTTTGAGGCGCTACGAGGCGCTGCGCCTGCCGAGGGCGTCTCGCGTGCAGGCGCTGTCGGAGGCCAACAAGACACGCTTCCATTTGCCCGACGGAGCGGCCCAGCTGGCACGCGACGCGGAGATGATGCGCGGGGCGACGGACTGGTCGCTGAAGGCAGTGGCGTGGCTGTACGGACACGACGCCGCAGAACCGGAACGGGGCGTCGAGGAATGATCGGAACCCGCCCTTTCTCCTACCGCCTGGCCACGAGAGCAGACCTGCCCGCGCTCGAGGCTTTGATGACAATAGCGATCCGCCAATTGATCGGCGCGTACTTGGACGCGGCCCGGGTCGAAGCGTCGTTCGAGATCATGGGCGTCGATACCCAGCTCATCGACGATGGCACCTACTTCGCGATCGAGCACGAGGGACGAATCGTGGGCTGCGGCGGCTGGGGCCGCCGGGCTACACTTTTTGGCGGCGATCATTTCGCCAGCCGGGATGCGCGCCTGCTCGATCCCGCTGCGGAGCCGGCTCGCGTGCGCGCGATGTATACGCACCCGGATTTCGCCAGGCGAGGAATCGGGCGGCTCGTTCTGTCCTTGTGCGAGGCCGCGGCAGCGCGGGAGGGCTTCAAGTCGCTGGAGCTCGCCGCGACCGTTGCCGGCGAGCCCCTTTATTCCGCATGCGGCTTCTCGGTGATCGAGCGCATGGAAGTGACGACTTCAAAGGGCGTGAAGATCCCGGGCGCCCGCATGGGCAAGGTTCTGACAACCCGCGTCCAGCCCTGAAAACCGGGCCATGGAGGTAGCGCTGTGTGCCGAAACATCAGGACTCTTTTCAACTTCGAGCCGCCTGTCACGAACGAAGAGATTCACGCGGCGGCGCTGCAATTCGTGAGAAAGGTGAGCGGCTTCAACAAGCCGTCAAAGGCGAACGAAGCCGCGTTTGCGGCGGCCGTCGACACGATCGCAGCGATCTCCAGGGGCTTGCTCGACTCGCTGGAGACGAATGCGCCGCCCAGAAACCGCGAGGAGGAGGCTGCGAAGGCCCGAACGCGAGCGGCTGAGAGGTTCGCGAGGTGAACGATGCCGCTATACTGAACGCACACATCGCAGATTTTTTTGGCTCGGCCAATCCTTGGCCAGGCCACATTGGGAGGAGGACTGTCATGTTAGGGAAATCTTTGCTGCTCGCCTTTTCGTTCGTCGCCGCGGCCGGGCTCGGCCACGCCGCCGATGGAACGATGACCGCACAGGATCAGATGCAGTGGAAAGAGCTCGGTCCGGGGTCGCCGATAAAGATGGTTGTTCTGTGGGGCGACCGCAACACGGGTGAGTATGCGATGCTGATCAGGATCCCCGCAGGATTCGTTGCGCCCATCCATGCCCACACGGGCGACTATCACGGCATGAACGTGGCCGGAACGTGGCGCCACTCCTTCGACGGCGGAGAAGAACGGGAGCTGCCGGCCGGCTCCTATGTGTTCCAGCCCGGCATGGGCATGCATGGCGACGCCTGCGTTGGGCCGGATGACTGTGTGCTGTTCATCCATCAATACGTCAAGGGCGACTTCATTCCGAAGCAGTAGCACGCACGTGGCCGCGGCAACCAGCAAGGAAACCTCGCGTGAGAGCGTGGAGCGACACTACGGCCGCGGCCAGATCCTCGATTCCATCCTGCGCGCCCTGCGCCAAGCTGGAAAAGATCTTGACCGGCTCGCCCCGGCCGATCTCGCGCCGGTCGACGAGTTTCACATCCGCGGGCGGGAAGCGACCATCGAGCTGGGCGCTCGTGCTTCACTGCGGCGCGGGCTTCGCGTTCTGGACGTGGGATGCGGCCTGGGTGGCTCGGCTCGTTACCTCGCCGCGCAGCACGGCTGCGAAGTGGTCGGGATCGACTTGACGTCGGAGTATGTCGACACTGCGAATGCCCTCGCCGCGATCGTGGGCCTCGAGCGCATGGTGGAATTCCGCCAGGCCAGCGCGCTGGAAATTCCATTCGAGCGCGACAGCTTCGACGTCGTGTGGACCGAGCACGTGCAGATGAACATCGCGGACAAGCAGGCGTTCTACGCCGAGATCGCGCGCGTCCTCGCTCCCCGCGGGCGCTTGCTGTTCCACGACATCTTTGGAGGCGAAGGCGGCCCGCTCTGGTTCCCCGTGCCCTGGTCGGAAGACGGTTCGATCAGCTTTCTCGCCGCGCCCGACGCCGTGCGCGCTATGCTGGCCGCCCTAGGCTTCTCGCTGCACGAGTGGGAAGACAAGAGCCAGCAGTCGCTGGAATGGTTCGCCGCGGCGTCCGACCGACTGGCGTCGACCGCCCCGCCGCCGCTGGGGCTGCATCTGCTGATGGGGGACAACGCGAAGACCAAATTCCAGAACAACATCCGCAATCTGCGAGAGCGCCGTTTCGTCGTGTTCCAGGCGGTCGCTGAGAAGCGTGCGCCCAGCGCGTAGCTGCGGCGCGCCCGGCGTATCATTGCTCACTCTCGACCCCGAATCCGTTCAGTGCATGCCGCAGATCGGAAAATTCGTCGACCTCGTCATTTACGCCGTGAGCCTCGCCGGGCTTGCCGTGAGCGGCGCGCTTGCGATCTGGGGACTCGCTAACCTGCCAACGCCTTTGGGCGGCTTCGCGGCGATCGTCACGAACTGGACCCTGGTGGCCCTCGTTCCGGTCGGCGCAGCGTTCGTGCTG
>DASPUW010000429.1:0-4708 GCA_035622675.1 Burkholderiales bacterium
GCGTTGCGATACTCGGCGGTTGCGACGAGCACCCCGGTGTTCGGCGTGCCGCGCCCCACCAGAGTCCAGGCCGACAGCAAGTCCAGGTCGTAGGAGGCGCCGCTGGGATCGCTCTCTCCGCTGGCCCACGCGCCCAGCGCCGTGAAGGCTACGCCCAGACGCAGCCCGGTCTGCTCATAGACAGAGTCGAAGCCTCTTCTCGCAAAAGCGAGGGGGGCGTCCAACTTGGCAGTGTCCGCGATCGAGACCTCGGGTTTGTCGATCTGTTTAAGATCACTTATGCCGCTGGTGCCTCCCTCACCGGGTGAGAACTCGTCGTAGAGATACGGATGCAATTCCTGATACAGGCGCGACTCCTCCTCCTTGGAGCGGTCCGTGGCTGATTGCGCAAACGCGGAACCAACGGCCCCCAGCACGTATGCAGCGGTGAGCAGATGGCAGATTAACTTATCGTCCAACGACGTCCAGGGAGCCAGTGAACCGTTATCCTGCGTGACGGCCATTCTTTCGAAAGAATGGGTCGCGCGCAACTCACTCTGCATCTTCGCCCGCACTTCGACGCGGGAACCAGCAAGTTTGATTCGGGAGACACCGGATTCCCTAGAGGTGCCTCTACCTTTCGTCGTGCTCACCAGAGCCAATCGGCGGTGGCATCGGCCAGATCTTCCGCATTGGCAAACTCCCGGTGAACGCTCAGGCGCAGGTTTATTACAACGTCGTCCGACCCGACGGCATCGGGGAATGGGCAGCGCGACTCCAGGTGCAGTTCCTTTTCCCGAAATGACAGTGTCGCGACCCCACACCACGTCAAGATAGTCTGATCATCCGCGATTCCATGAACTGCTAGGTCACCCTATGAGCATCCGTCGGGCTTGGGCCTGTTTCCAGTTGGCCGTTTCGCGACAGCAATACCGCGATCGGCCGGGTCGCTGCGAACTCGGCGAAGACCATTGTCATGCACGCCGTGACCGGTACGGCGAGAAATGCGCCGGTAATGCCCCATAGCGCCGCCCAGACCGAGATACTCACCAGAACGACAAAGGGGCTCAGGTTCAATGAACTCCCCATCAGCCAGGGCTCGAGAAAGAAGCCGATCAGAAACTGGCTTACGGACAGCGCCGCGAGAATCAAAAGCACCGCGCCAAGATCGCCGAACTGCATCGTCGCGAAAGCGACCGGGAAGAAGATGCTCAGCACCGTGCCGACATACGGCACATAGTTAAGCAGAATGGTCAGTACCGCCCAGAGTGCCGCGAACTGCAGGCCGAACAAGCCCATGATCGCCCACGCAGCCAGCCCTTGCACGACACTGACGACGGTCTTGAGGGCAAGATAGGTCCCGATCTTGGCGTTTACATCGGCGACGATGCGGCGCAAGCGCGCCACGCGGTCAGGATCGCTCGATAGCCGATCCAGCTTGGCCGCGAGGGCACGTTTTTCGAACAGCAGGAACGCACCGTAAAGCAGCACGACGAGCAGGTTGCCAGCAATGGCCGAAACCGAAACGAAAGTGGTGCCGATTGCCCTCTGAAGATCGATTTGCGCCAAGAGGTCGCGGCGCAGCGTCGCCCACGTCGGCGCGCTCTCCACGCCCAGGTATTCTGCGATGGTCTGGATCACGTTGAGCAGCGAAGTCTCGTACTCCGGCGCCAGCGCCATGACGCTGCCCAGGCTGGCCATCAGCAAACGGGCGACGTACACCAGGATGAGGACAATCAGCAATATCGAAAGCGCGTAGTGGACGTACGCGGGAACCTGCGGACCGAGGCCCGGAAGGCGTGCGAACAGCCCCGCCAGCCCGTCAATTACATACACGACCAGGACGCTGAGCACGATCGGAACGACGATGCCCTTCCCGGCGTGCAGCAGCCAGCCAATGCCCAGCGTGAGGACCATCGCGTATGCGCCATTGCGTAACGATTCGTTCATCCGTAGCTCGGTCGACAAATGAAGGGTTAGGGCCCGGCGAACCGTTCCGGCTCGGAGTCGTCCGGGACAAACGTCGAGAGCAGGGCTTCGAGGCGAACCGGAACACCGCGCGGCGGTGTCGGGGCAAGATTACGCCCGGTCGCTCCCGCCGGCCGCTCGATGTTCTCCGCCACGCGTTCGAGCACGTAGGGGAAGAAAGGATTGGACGACAGGCGGGTGAGGAAATCCTGGTTGACCACCAGCACGCCGCGCTCGCCGCGCGCACCCATCGCGCCGAGGCTCAAGCCGAATTCATCACGCGTCTTCGGTTCGGGCTGCATCCCGTACAGCGGATCGTCCATCGGAATCGGGATCGACAAGTGCGACAGCGAGAAAATGCTCGGCGGATAGTTGAGGCCGAGCGGCCGGTCCACGGCGTTCAGCTGGCCGGGCGCGATGCTACGCTCGATCGTCGCATCGCTGCCTTCGTTCGCGTTCACGATCGAGGTGAAGCGATACGTCTGCGGCGTCTTCGGTGTGAGCTGATCCAGCGCGACGTAGGACGATGTCCGCAGCAGGGGGCCGAACTTGACTGTGCGGTTGACGTCGAACAGCACGATCTCGCTGCCGTTGTCGGGCAGATACGCATACAGGGCGGTCAGGATCGCAGGGGTGCTGACCGTGAAGTCCACCACCGACTGGAACGTCAGCACCGGCGGCAATTTGTCGAGCAGGCCAGCACGCGCCATGCGCTGGATCTGCGCCTGCAGCGCGTCGGTCACGCGGTACGACTGGCGTGCCCCGTTGACCGGAAACGAGTTGTACTTGAACGGATTGAACTCGGGCAGGACGCTCAACCACGCGGCGTTCGCGAACGGCGGCAGGATGGCAGGCAAGCCCGCGAATCCGGCGAAACGGGCGAAGCGCGTGATGCCGATCATCGGTGTCAGCAGGATGACGCGGTCGACACTCGGGAGCTTCGGATTCTCGATGGCGTCGAGCGCATACTTCATCGCGAGCGCCCCGCCGTTCGAGAAGCCGATAACGTGCAGCGGAGCTGGCGCCGGAACTCGCCTGCGCGCCTCGCGCACCGCGAGACGGGTAGCGGCCATCCAGTCCTCCCAGCGCACGTCGCTGAGACCCGCCGGCACCGTGCCGTGGCCGGGTATGCGCACGCCAACGGCGACGAAGCCGTGATCGCGGTAAAGCTTCGCGACGTGGCGCAGGCTGTAGGGTGAATCGGTCAGCCCGTGCAGCAGCACCGCCGCCCCGCGCGGCTTGCCGTCCGGCTCCATCACATACGAACGGTTCCAATCGTGTGCGAAGCGTGCCGGGTAGATGGGGCTTTGCTCGAAATAGCGATTGATCGGCACGCGCGCATCGGGTGGAAGCTTCTGGCTCACCTCCGCGCGCACGCTGTCGAAGATCGAGGCCTCGCGCGCCAGGTAAGCCGACCAGTCGGCTGCATCGAGCTCGCTCGCGCGCAGCTCGACCGGAACGAACGTATGCCACGGCTGCAGCGGAGGGCCGCTCAGCGCGCGGTACGATTGAAGGCCGAGAAACCCCGCAGCGGCCAGGAAGACCGCGATCGACACCCACTTCACGAGCCTCTTGATTGCCGTCTTCATGTTCAGTCGACGCTCCCACGCGAACGGTTGCGTTTCGCGCTCGACATCATAGCCGGTCGGAAGGCGGAGACGGCAATCCGGCAGCGTGGCATGATGGCGCTCGCATTGGCGTGGACAAGACAGGAGCAGGCATGGCGCGGCTGGATCGATGGACTTCTTCACCTGCGAAGCGCATCTTGATCGCAGCGGCGATCTGCACGGGAGTCGTTGCGACCGCCGAGGCGCGATCCGAGGGCGGCCTGTACATCGCCGGAGCGGGATCTACCTTCCAGCAGGCAGCTCAAAAAGGCATCAAGAACAATCCTCGGGGGCAACGCTTCTTCCTGCTGTCGCTTCCTCCGGAGACGCGGGCGCTGCTCACCAACGCGAACCCGCAAGTCGCCGCGCTGCGCGATCGGGTGGTTGCAGCCAACGGCGTGCTGTATGTCTGCCAGCGTGACATCGACAACGGCAAGATCGAGGCAGGCAATCTCGTGCCGGGGGTCGTGGCGGTGCGCGGATGGCCGCCATCGGGGAGTGACGCCTTGCCGCACGGCGCGCGCTACTTCGAGAACGAGGATCCTTCCACGCTGCCGGCGTCGAACAACGCCTTGCGCCGCCTGCGCTCGACCTGCGCGGCCTAGAACCTATCTCATAAGGTTCTAGCTTCTCAGCCCGGCGTGGGTGCCGAGCGGAACATCCGTGCGATCTTGCTGTCGATGTCCTGCTGCGTCGGCGCGCGCGAACCGGGCTCGCCGCGCCAGACCGCGCGCCACGCGGTGTGTCCAGTCGAGCGCTCCACCAGAGCGACGACGAACGAGACATCCGTGAACTCCACCGGCGTCACGGTGGTAACACTGGTACCCCAGCCCCACCCCCAACCCGGTCCCCAGGGACTGTTCGACACGCCAGCCGTGGTGGCGACCTGGCGGGTCCCGCGCCGCACCCCCACGAAGTAGCGCAGCAGGAAATCGGCCGTCTGAGGGTCGTCCACCACCTTGTAGCCCTTCGACTCGAGCTGGGCGACCAGGGCGGTCCGAATGCGGCGGTGAACGATGTCGTTCGGCACCGCCGGATCGAGATTCCCGCTTCCCTCATAAGAATCGCCGCCGAATGCCACGGTGGCACCCGGCGGGATGTGGATGGCGTCGTCGCGGTCGTGGGAGATGTTCGCGCAGGCACTGACAACCATT
>DASPUW010000430.1:0-3600 GCA_035622675.1 Burkholderiales bacterium
GCAGCCTCGCGTCAGCTCCGCAGGCCCTCGACGGCATGGAGCACGGCTCGCGCATGTTCCGGCACCTTGACGCCGCGCCACTCCTTGCGTAGATAGCCGGCCTTGTCGATCAGGAAGGTGCTGCGCTCGATCCCGCGCACCTGCTTGCCGTACATGTTCTTCATTTTCATCACCCCGAACATTTCGCACACGCGCTCGTCGGGGTCCGATAGCAGCTCGAACGGAAAGCTCATCTTCTCCTTGAAGTTCTCGTGTGACTTCAGGCTGTCCCGCGACACGCCGTAGATCGCGCAGCCGAGTCGTTGGTAGTCGGGATAGAGGTCGCGGAACTGACGGCCCTCGTCCGTGCATCCGGGCGTGTTGTCTTTGGGGTAGAAGTAGAGCACCAGTGGCCCTCCACGCGCGTCCCGCAGCCGGAAGGTCTTGCCGCCGGTGGCGGGCGCTTCGAAGTCGGGGACGGCGAGATTCTCGAGCATGGGCGGGACTCCTCTGAATGCGTGGATCAGCTGTTTTACGCAGCAGCGGGGGCCAGAAATTCAGGCCCCTGCAGCGCGAGCGTTCCAGAGCGGCCCGGGACCTGTCCGACCGCTGTCTCGTGCCGCGGCAGATTCTTGTCGGGCAGCGACTCGAAGTATTCGCGCAGCGACGTAAGCCGGTAGCCCATCGCGCGCCAACCCTCGAGCAGGCGCTCGAGCACCGGCGCGAGCTTCATCCCCTCCAGCTCCGCGTGCAGGGTGAAGACGTGGCCGCTCGGCGGTGGATTGCGGCTCAGATCGAGCACTCGCTCCGCTACGTTGGCGACCGTCACGCCATCGAGCCCGATCAGCTCGTCCAGCGTGGGCAAAGTCGTCGGCAGCTGCGGGCAAGCGACGATCTCGGCTTCGTACACCGGAACGTAGGGCCGGGTGCCGCGCGTGTCCGAGCAGTAGCCGAAGCCCAGAAGCTGCGTGAGCCGGTACGCGTGGCGGTTCATGCACCAGCCGGCGGCGCCATGGACCTTCGGATCTGTGCCGAAGATGTCGCGGAAGCGGTTGCACGCGAGCTCCATCTGTCGGCGCGTCCAGGCTTGACCCTCGTCGCCGACATGATCCTGCCAGCGCACGTGGTCGTAGGTGTGGATGCCGACCTCGAAGCCCTCGTCACGAACCCGGCGCATGATCTCGGCGCAGCGCCGACCGATGTCCGGGCCGGGCAGAACGGTGCCGTACATGAGGGTGAGCAATCCGTAGTGCGACAGCACCGAGGTGCGCCGCACCTTGCCCATGAACCCGCGGCGGAACACGCGCTTGATGGCGCGGCCGGTGTTGTCCGAGCCCAGGCTGAACAGGAAAGTCGCTTCGGCGGCGTGCTTCTTGAACAGCTCGACGAGGTTCGGGACGCCGCGACGCGTGCCGCGGTAGGTGTCGACGTCGACCTTGAGCGCGAGATTCATGGAAAGAGAAGCCGCCAAGACGCCAAGGCGCCAAGAAAACCGAACGTGCCGTAAGAGCACAGTGGGTATATGCAACTCTCATTGGGAACGACTGGGGCGGGTTGCTGTTCAAGGCTGCGAGATGCAGCCCTGCTCCTGTACCTCAACTTACATCCCGTCTCTCTTGGCGACTTGGCGTCTTGGCGGCTCATATACAGATTTCGGGTTCAGCAGTCATCTTCAGTCGACCAGGCCGCGGGCCTCGGCCACCGACCCGCGGTAAGCATCGAAGATGTATCGCAGCGCGCTCTGCATGTCGACCGTAGGCTCCCAGTCAAGGTCGCGGCGCGTGTTCTCGATTTTCGGCACGCGATTCTGCACGTCCTGGTATCCCGCCCCGTAGTAAGCGGCCGCGTCGATCTCCACCGTCTTGACCCGCTTCGCCGAATCGCGGTACTCCGGATATTCGAGCGCCAGGTCGATCATCATCTGCGCCAGCTCGCGCACCGAATAGTTGTTGTGCGGGTTGCCCACGTTGTAGATCTTCCCGCTCGCGATACCGGCCGCGTTCTCGATGATCTTCATCAGCGCGGCGATGCCGTCGTCGACATAAGTGAACGCCCGTTTCTGCGTGCCGCCGTCCACCAGCTTGATCTGCTCGCCGCGCACGATGTGGCCGAAGAACTGCGTGATGACGCGGGAGCTGCCCTCCTTGGGCGTGTGAATGTTGTCCAATCCCGAGCCGATCCAGTTGAACGGGCGGAACAGGGTGAAGTCCAGGCGCTCTTCCGAACCGTAGGCCCATATCACGCGGTCCATGAGCTGCTTCGAGCAGGCGTAGATCCAGCGCTGTTTGCTGATCGGCCCCATCACCAGCTCTGAGGATTCGGGATCGAACTCGGCGTCGCGGCACATGCCGTACACCTCGGAGGTGGAGGGAAAGACGACGCGCTTGCCGTATTTCACGCAGGATCTCACCAGCGCGAGGTTGGCCTCGAAGTCCAGCTCGAACACCTTGAGCGGCTCCTTGACATATGTCGCGGGGAGGGCAATCGCCACCAGCGGCAGTACGGTGTCGCACTTGCGGATGTGATACTCGATCCACTCCCGGTTGATGGTGATGTCGCCCTCGAAGAAGTGGAAGCGCGGATGGCTCATGAGGTCGCCCACGCGCTCGTTCTGCATGTCCATGCCGTACACGTCCCAATCGGTCGTGTCGATGATGCGCTTGGACAGGTGGTGGCCGATGAAGCCGTTGACCCCGAGGATGCAGATTTTTTTCATGGCTTGGATATTGGCAGCGGCACGGGTGCGGTAGTGCCGGCCCGCTGGAAGCTTCGCTCGTCGAGCATTGTACCGTCCACCTCCAAAGACAGGATGCGCAGGCAGCGGCCATCGCCGCATTCCGCGTAGCAGCGGCCAGCGTGACAAAAGAGGGCGGGATACCCCACGCGAGGGGGCGTGTCGTTCGCCAGCATCGTGCGCAGCACCCGCATCCGCTTGCCCGCCGCGATGCAGAACGCCCCTGGATAGGGCGGCGCGACTCCGCGCACCAGGTTGTGAATATCCACGGCGCTGCACCGCCACTCGATCAATCCGTCCTCGGGCCGGCGCCCGCCGAAATAAGAGCCACGTGCCAGGTCCTGCGCCACGCGGGGTGCATTTCCGGCGAGGAGCGCGGGCAGGATCCGATCCAGCGTGAGCTCCGCCGCCAGGGTCACCTTCCCGAACACGTCGAACGCGGTGTCGTCGGGGAGAATGGGCACGGGCTGCTGGTCAACGATGTCACCGGCGTCCGGCTTCTCCACCATGTAATGCAGCGTGGCGCCGGTTTCGCGTTCACCTTTGATTACCGCCCAGTTGACTGGAGCGCGGCCACGGTAGCGCGGCAGCAGCGACCCGTGCATGTTGAGCGCGCCGCGCTGCGGAAGCGCGAGCAGGACGGGAGACAGCATCAATCGATAGTAGAAGGAGAACAGGAAATCCGGGCGCAGCTCCGCGATCCGCTGTACCAGCTGCGGCTCGTTCGGGTCGCGCGGTTTCGCGATGGGAAGGTCGTGCGACCGGGCCAGCGCCTCGACGCTGCCGAACCAGACATTTTCCTTGGGATCGTCGTCGTGCGTGACGACGAGCCTCACGTCGACGCCGTGCGCCAAGAGCACGGACAGGCAGCGCACCCCGACGTTGTG
>DASPUW010000431.1:0-3912 GCA_035622675.1 Burkholderiales bacterium
CGAGAGCCTGGCTGCAATTCACGTCTTCTTCCCCGATCCTTGGCCCAAGAAGCGGCATCACAAACGCCGGCTGATCCAAGCGCCGTTCGCGCATCTGCTTGCCTCGCGCCTGATACCAGGCGGCTACGTTCACCTCGCCACGGACTGGCAGGACTACGCAGAACAGATGCTGGCGGTGCTGACCGGCGAACCACTACTGGAGAATACCGCCGCTGCGTTTGTCCCGCGCCCCGAGTCACGGCCACCGACCAAGTTCGAGCAGCGCGGGCTTCGGCTCGGACATCACGTGTGGGACCTGGTTTTTCGTCGCAGAGCAGCGCAGTAGGTCCCCGCGCGCATTGACATAGAACTTGCTTCCAACTCGCTGCCGAGCGCGGCAATAGCCTCAAGGGCAAGCCCATGGGGCCGATATAAGCTCGTGAATTCAGGCGCTTAACACCCTTCCCCCTCAGCGGAGCACAGAGCACGTGGGTTTCTCGGAGACCGTCCTCGCGGCAATGATCGGCGCGACTGCCACCATCGGCGCTGCAATCTTTCAGCTAGTCATTCACTGGCGCAAACAGTCGGGAGATCGCCGCGTAGCGGCAAAGGGCGGCGGCTTTCGATCGCTGCTGTGGATGCTGACGCTGATGCTCGCCTCTGCCGTAGGCGGTTTCGCCTACTCCGAATATCTCGGCCAGGAGCGGCGCGACGAGACCCATCAATTGCGCGAGCAACTGCAGCAGCAGCTGGCAACGCTCGCATCCTCCACTGCGAAGCTCGAGCAGGTGCGCCTGAACGCACAATCGGCGGCCGACGCTCAGGCGCGCCAGGCCGAAGAGCGTCGGCGCGGCGCCGACGGCGTAGAGGGGTTGGTGCAGTTGCCTGCGTGCAAGGCGCGAGGCTCTGCTGCGTGTACTGAAAACGACGCGCAACGCCTCGCGGTATGCGCCGTGGTGCCCACAAGCGCCCAAGTCACCGAGGTGCAGCTGTATACGCGCCCCGAAGACTCGCAGCAATCCTGGAGCGAAAGCCGTGTCGAGGCGAGTCAGGACGCCGGCAAGGCGAGATTCGTGGATGCGCCGTTCGAGCGCGCCCACGCCGACGGCAGCAAGGAAGTCTGCGTCACCTTCGCGCATTGGGCTGCCGACAAGGGCCGCTCTGCGCGCATTCTCGTCAAGTACTCAATCTAGCGACCCGTTTCGTGATTCGCAACGAATTACGGCTTTCTCGTCGCCAACACGGTAAACCCCTCGCCGATAACGGAGCGGTCGATCGCGCCCGTCAGCCCGGCGTCTCGTAGCAGCTTCTCCTGCTCTTCGCGCGTGGGCAGAACGTTGCCCCACAGCATCTCCTCGAAGCCGGTCATCAGCGGAAAGCGGAACTCGGGACGGCGCAGCTCCTCCAGCGTCGACGGATAGGTTTCGTCCACGATCACCATCCAGCCGCCGCTCTTGAGTGCGGCGCCGCACTCGTTGATCACTGCTGGGCGCAGTCGCGGCGCGATCTCGTGCAGCACCTCGACCATCACGACTGCGTCGACGCTGGATGCCGGTACCGCGGTGCCCACGCCGCCGTGACGCGCCTGCGCTCGATCTGAAACACCAGCCTTGTCGATGCGGCCGTGCGCCAACGCGAGGCTGTCGGCGTCGATGTCCACGCCCACCACATGTGCGCGCGGAAAGGCCTTCGCCAGCTGCACCAGCAGGTTGCCCGTGCCGCAGCCGACTTCGAGCACGGTTCCGCCCGCTTCCATCCGCCCGGCCAAGCCGTCTAGTCCAGGGAGGATCTTCTTGACCGTGACCACTTGCAGCCCCCAGGTGGACTCAGCGACCGCTTGAGCGAAATCGTCGCCGCGCCCCTGGAACGGCTTGACCTCGCCGGTGCGAAGGGCCTGCGCGCAGCGCTTGAAATCCTCGGCGGCCACGTCGGTGCCCAGGCGCACGTAACCGCCCAGGTAGCGCGGATGGCCGGCGTTTGCGAGGATGCTGTCGAAAAACGGCGCGAGCCGATAACGCGGGCCCTCATCCGCATCGAGCAGTTCCATGCCGTAGGCCGTCGCGCACCAGGTCGCGACGAACGGTGCGTGCAGGCTCAGCTTGTCCGCCAACTGCCCGGCGCTGGAGCCCGGCGCCTCCAACAGCGCTTTGAACAATCCCACGCGGATGCCGAGGTCGATGAGATGGATCGTGTTGAAGCCGCGTCGCCACTCGAAGACCCGGGCCACCTGCGAATCGGCGGTGATGTCCTTACGATTGCTGTCCATCGGATCTCCTGCGATATGTATTCGAGTTTGCGCGGGGGGAAAAGAATTTTTCTCCCCTCCTTGGTCAAGGAGGGGTGGCGCGAAGCGACGGGGTGGTTTGATGCTCGTGCAGAAATAGCTGCAGCAGATCGTTCAGGAAGCGTTGCCCGCGCAGCGTCGGCCCGATGTGGGCGTGAGTTCGCGCGAGCAGCCCGAGTCTCTCCGCCTGCTCGAGCTCGCGTTCAACCAGACGCAGGGGCAATCCAGTTCGCTCCTGAAACAATGACGAAGCGAATCCGCGCGTGAGGCGCAGCGCGTTCATCATGAACTCGAACGGCACCTCGGTCGACGGCACCGTGTTCTCTTGCTGAACCGCTGCCTCCGCAGCGCGATCCAGGTACTCACGCGGATGCTTCCAGCGCATCTGCCGCACGATGCGATCGCGGAAAGAGATCTTGCTGTGCGCCCCGGCGCCGATCCCCAGGTAGTCGCCGAACAGCCAGTAGTTCGTGTTGTGGCGCGACTCGCATCTGGAGAGCGCGAAGGCCGAGGTTTCGTAGTGGGCATAGGCGCGCTCTGCCAGCATGCCCTCGATCGCCTCTTGCATGTCCGCGCTCACCTGGTCATCGGGAAGCGCGGGGCGATGGCGGTGAAAGTACGTGTTTGGTTCGATCGTCAGATGATAGGCGGACACGTGTTGAGGCGAGAGCTCCAGCGCGGCAGAGATGTCGGCTTCGGCCTCCAGTAAGCTCTGCTCCGGCAGACCGTACATCAGATCCAGATTGATATTGTCGAAGCTCGCGCGAGCTATCTCGATGGCACGGCGCGCCTCGCCGGCATCGTGGATGCGGCCGAGCGCCTTGAGATGCCGATCATTGAAGCTCTGGATGCCGATGGACAGGCGGTTCACGCCGAGCCGCCTGAACTGCGCGAATTTCTCAGCCTCGAACGTCCCCGGGTTCGCCTCCAGCGTGATCTCGGCATCGGGCTCGAGCGGCAGCCGCGCACGGATCCCCGACAGGATCTCGTCCAGTGCGTGCGCCGAGAGAAGGCTCGGCGTGCCCCCGCCGAAGAACACCGTGTGCACGCGACGCCCCCACACGGAGGGCAGCGCCTGCTCCAGGTCCGCCATCAGAGCCTGCGCATAGCGCCGCTCGGGCAGCTCCCCGCGCGCCTCGTGCGAATTGAAATCGCAGTAGGGGCACTTGCGCACGCACCACGGGACATGCACGTACAGCGACAGCGGGGGCAGCGCCGCGAGCGCGATCACCGGCTCGCGCGACGGAACGGCAATTGTGGCGGTAGACATCTCAAACGCAGGAAAGAGGCAGAACTATTTTGACACATGGGACACAACGTGAAGAGGTGAAGAGGCGAAGAGGTAAAGTCCAAAGCAACCCTCTCCCCTCGCGGGAGAGGACTAGAGTGAGGGGGTCTCACCTCTTCACTTCTTCACCTCTTCACCTGCTCTTCAGTTTCTCCACCAGCAACGCCAGCGCCTTCCCCCGGTGACTGACGCGGTTCTTCTCGTCGAGCGGCAGCTCGGCACCGGTTCGACCAAGCGCGGGATCGAAAAACAGGGGGTCGTAGCCGAATCCGCCAGTCCCGCGCCGTTCATGCAGAATTTCGCCGTGCCAATCGCCTTCCACGATCAACGGCTCCGGGTCGTTGGCGTGACGCACGAGCAC
>DASPUW010000432.1:0-3066 GCA_035622675.1 Burkholderiales bacterium
CGGTGCAGGTACGCGTCGAGGTCGTCCTTGCTCGCCCACGCAGTGCCGTAGATCCGCTGCAGCATCTCGTTGCGCGAGTCGCCGCGCCAGTACGCGCCGGCGAGCTTCATCAGCTTGAACGCCTTCAGCTTCCCGGTGGAAGGAACGTGCGGCCCGCGGCACAGATCGGTGAAGCTGTCCTGCCGGTACAAAGTGATCGCCTCGCCGCCCGGGATGGCCTCGATGATCTGGGCCTTGTAGTGCTCTCCCTGCGACTTGAAAAAGTCGATCGCGCGCCCGCGCTCCCACACCTCGCGCTGCACTGGAAGATCGCGCTTCGCGATCTCCCGCATGCGCGCTTCGATCGCGCTCAGGTCTTCCTGCGTGAACGGCCGCTGATAGGAGAAGTCGTAGTAGAACCCGTCCTCGATGACCGGTCCGATGGTGACCTGAGCGTCGGGAAACAGCTCCTTCACCGCGTGCGCCAGCAGATGCGCGCTGGAGTGGCGCAGGATCTCGAGGCCGTCCGCGTCTTTGTCGGTGACGATCGCGAGCTCGGCGTCGCGGTCGATCACATGGCTCAAATCCACCAGCTTGCCGTCGACCCTGCCGGCCAGCGCGGCGCGAGCGAGGCCAGGGCCGATGGCGCTGGCTACAGCGGCCACGGTCACCGGTGCATCGAAGCGCCTTTGCGCCCCATCGGGAAGCCGGACAACGGGCATGAACAAAGAACCTTAGGGAAGCTTCAGAAACGACAAGAGCCAGCGTCTCGCTGACTCTCGTCTCCTCAAGGTGGTAGGCGCGATTGGACTCGAACCAACGACCCCCACCATGTCAAGGTGATGCTCTAACCAGCTGAGCTACGCGCCTGTGGGGCGCAAGTTTAGCCGAAACCGCAGCGCCGCTCAAATCGCGCTCAGCGCCGGTGGCCGGCACGGCGGCGTGAGCGCGCGGCGCGCCGAGGCCGCGTCATGTCGGGAATCGAATGCACGAACTGGTCGAGGACGCGGGCGCGGCTGCGCACCTGGTCCAGCAGATCAGGCACGACCTGCGGCAGGCGGCGCTCGATGTGGGGGTCGGCAATCCCGTCCAGAATTCCACTGGCGAGCTCGCTGAGCTCGGCCATCAGCTCCGCGACGCCGCGAGTGACGCGGCGCAACTCGTGCAGGCGGTCAGGATCGAGGCGGTCCACGCCCGCCTGCAGGCAACCCCGCATCTGCTGGCTGAACTGCGTGGCGCGGATGGAGACGTCACCCACGGCGTGCGCGATCTGCGCGGCGCTCACAGCGGCCGCAGATGCGCCTTCGAATTTCATGTTCAACGCCAGCAGATTGGTGTCGTGCGAAGCGGCTTCAACTGCGCTCAGCAGACGTGCCAGGTCTTCGGTCTGGGCAGCGCGTTCATCCGGATCTTGGCTGGTAAGCATGCTTGGTCGGGTTCAGTCCTGCCGGCGTGCAGGCGCCGGCCCGTGGGTCGCGGCCAAGGCGGCCGCCCAGGAGGCCAATAACGGCGTGGCGGAAATGAGCTTTAGGTGGCGGGCCGGGCCGACGCCCCAGGCTGAGCTTCCTAAAGCCGGCGCGCCGAGCTGACCGCAGGCAGCTCACGTATCAGGCCGAGCAGCCGGCGCACCTGGTCGAGGCCGCTCACCTCCAGCGTGAAAAACATCCGCGCGTATTCGTCGCGCGTTTGCGATGTGGTGCCGGCGACCTTGACTTTCTCTCGCGTGAAAACGTCCAGGATGTCGCGCATCAGACTCGGGTGGTTGCTGCCTTCGATCTGCACGTCGAGCGCGAAGCGTCCTTGCGCAGCATCGCTGCCCCATTGCGCGGCAATCAGCCGCTCCGAGGCGAGACGCGCAACATTCGGGCAGCCTTGGCGGTGCACCGTGATACCGCGGCCGCGCGTCACGAAGCCGATGATGAGATCGGCCGGCACTGGCTTGCAGCACTTGGCGAGCACCGTGAGCAGCTTGTCCACCCCCACCACCAGGATGTCGCCGCCGCGGCGCAGCTCTTCGCTCGTGCGTGGCGGCGCCGGTGGCTCGTCGTCGGCGCGTGCATCCGTACCCGCCTCCTCTTTGCGCAGCGCGTCCTGGAGCTGGCGCACGGTAAGCTCGTTGCGGCCGACCGACGCGAGGAGCTCGTCGACTTTCTGGAATCCCATTGTCTGCGCCAGCGAGTCGAGCCCCAACGCCGTCATCCCGGCGCGCTGCAGCAGCTTTTCCACCAGCTGCCGCCCCTGTGCGATGGCCGCATCCAGGTTCTGGCTATTGAACCATTGCCGCACCTTGGCTCTGGCCCGGTGGCTGCGCGTGAATCCCAGCTCCGCGTTGAGCCAATCGCGGCTCGGCCCACCGGTTTTGGCCGTTACGATATCCACGGTCTGACCATTGGACAGCGCATAGTTGAGCGGCACCATCTCGCCGTCCACGCGCGCGCCGCGGCAGCGGTGCCCGACATCGCTGTGCACGTGATAGGCGAAGTCGACGGGCGTCGCGCCGGTCGGGAGATCGATCACGCGGCCCTGCGGCGTGAGCACGTAGACGCTCTCCTCGGACAACCCGTCGCGAAAATGCTCGGCAAGATCGCCTACCGCCGAAAGGTCGTCCCGCCAATCGAGAATCTGTCGCAGGCACGCGATCTTTGCGTCGAAGACGGACTGCGCGCGCACCCCTTCCTTGTAGCGCCAGTGCGCAGCGACGCCATACTCGCTGTGCTGGTGCATCTCGACGGTGCGGATCTGCACCTCGAGCAATTTGCCGTCCGGACCCACCACGGCGGTGTGCAGGGACCTGTAGCCGTTCGGCTTGGGCTTCGCGATATAGTCGTCGAACTCTTTGGGCAGCGGCGTCCACAGGCTGTGCACCAGACCCAGCACTGCGTAACAGTCCTTCACGTCGTCGACCAGCACCCGGACGCCGCGGATATCGAACAGCTCGCCGAGCGCGCGTTCCTTGCGCGCAAGCTTCTTGTGAATGCTGTAGATGTGTTTCGGCCGGCCGCTCACCTCAGCGTGGACGCCGGCCTGCGCGAGCTCCGCGCGCAGCATCTGGATGACGCGGGCAATGAACGCCTCGCGGTCGGCACG